>CAIVDX010000547.1 GCA_903904805.1 uncultured Rhodospirillales bacterium | reverse complement strand
CGCTGCGGGCGGAGATCGCGGCCAAGGTCGCCGCGCTGGATTTCCAGCCAGGCCTGGCGGTGGTGTTGGTGGGCGATGATCCTGCCTCTGCCGTCTATGTGCGCAACAAGGACCGCGCCGCCGCCGGCGCGGGGATTGCCGCGCGCACGGTCCGCATGGCCGCCGACACCAGCCAGGCCGACCTGCTCGCCCAGGTGGCGGCGTTGAATGCCGACCGCAGCGTGGACGGTATTCTCGTGCAGCTTCCTCTGCCGCCGCAGATCGATGCCCGCGCGGTGATCGAGGCGATCGATCCGGCGAAGGACGTCGACGGGTTTCATCCGGTCAATGTCGGCAGGCTGGCAGACGGAATGCCCACGCTCGCGCCCTGCACGCCCACCGGTGTGATGCGCCTGCTCGCCTCGGCCGGCATCGCGACCAGGGGCGCCCGTGCCTTGGTGGTCGGCCGCTCCTCGATCGTCGGCAAGCCGATGGCCGCCTTGCTGCTGGCGGCCGACGCGACCGTGACCATCGCGCATTCCCGCACGGTGGATCTGCCGGCCGAGTGTCGCCGCGCGGAGATCCTAGTGGCGGCGACGGGTCGGCCGGAGATGATCCGGGGCGACTGGATCTCGCCGGGCGCGGTGGTGATCGATGTCGGCATCAATCGGCTGGCCGACGGTCGGCTGGTCGGCGATGTGGCGTTCGAGGAGTGCGCGGCGGTGGCGGGCGCGATCACGCCGGTGCCGGGTGGCGTGGGCCCCATGACGATCGCCTGCCTGCTTGAAAATACGCTGACTGCCGCAATTGCCCGCCGCCGGCATCAATGATTGACTAAATAGCCCTTTGATGACGAAACTTCCGCAATCGTTCGGAAACAGGGGGTCTCAGATGGCGGACAAGCTCGAAGTCAAACGGCGTGGCTTTTTCGGCGCGGTGGCCGCGGGCGCGGCTGGTGCCGCCGCCACCGC
The DNA here is from genome assembly GCA_903904805.1 of uncultured Rhodospirillales bacterium. GTDB lineage: Bacteria > Pseudomonadota > Alphaproteobacteria > Acetobacterales > Acetobacteraceae > CAIVDX01. The sequence goes on along the minus strand of CAIVDX010000547.1, from coordinate 5,125 downwards.
CATTCCGACTGCCCGCGCGGCTGACGCGCCGGCGCCAAGCGCGGCCTCCGCTCCGCCCTCGGCCGCCCACACCGCCGCCGAATCCGCCCCGCCGCCGCCGCTCGCCGCGCGCGAAATGACCCTGGTGCCGAAGGCCGGTTCGGACTTCATGGTCGATGTGATGAAGACGCTGCCGGTGGATTACATCACCATGATGCCGGGCAGCACCTTCCGTGGCTTCCATGAGTCGATCATCAATTACGGTGGCAACAAGGCCCCGGAGATGCTGACCTGCCTGCATGAGGAGGTCGCCGTCGGCATGGGCCATGGCTACTTCAAGGTGGCCGGCAAGCCCCTCGCCGCATTGATCCATGGTGTGGTCGGTGTGCAGCACGGCTCGATGGCGATCTACAATGCCTATGCCGACCGGGTGCCCGTGATCGTGATGATCGGCAACACCCTCGCCCTTGAGGAGCGTCGCCCCGGCGTGGAATGGACCCACTCCGCGCAGGACAACAACGCGCTGCTGCGTGATTTCACCAAGTGGGACGATATGCCCGCCTCGCTGCCGCATTTCGCGGAGTCCACTGTGCGTGGCTGGCGCATTGCCATGACACCGCCCTTCGCGCCGGTGGCGATCACTGTGGATGGTGAACTCGCCGAGAACGCGATCAAGGACGAGCCGGCCTCGATCCCCAAGCTGTCGCGGCTGTCCGCCCCGGTCGGTGACCCCGCCGCGGTGGCGGAGGCGGCGAAGATGCTGGCCAACGCGCAGTCGCCCGTGATCCTGGTGGATCGCCTGGTGCGCAGCCAGGAGGGCATGGCCAACCTCGTCGCCCTCGCCGAGGCGCTGGGCGCCCCGGTGATCGACAAGGGCGGGCGGATGAATTTCCCCAGCCGCCATCCGCTGAACGGCTCCACCCGCGGCGGCGCGCTGCTGCGCGAGGCCGATGTGGTGATCGGCATCGAGGTTTGGGATCTGTGGGGGGCCGTCAACACCTATCGTGACGTGATCCATCGCAGCTCGTCTCCGATCATGAAGCCCGGCGCCAAGCTGATCAGCATCAGCGCCGGCGAGCTGCTGATGAAGCCGAATCTGCAGGATTTCCAGCGCTATCAGGGGGCCGATCTGGCCATCGCCGGCGACGGCGAGACCACCATGCCAATGCTGCTCGACGCGGTGAAGCGCGCCCTGCCGAAATCCGACATCTATGCCGATCGCGCCAAGAAACACGGCGAGGCCTGGACCGCGAGCTACAATCAGCTGCGCCAGGCCGCCACCTATGCGTGGGATGCGAGCCCGATCTCGGTGGCGCGCCTGTGCATGGAAGTCTACGCGCAGGTGAAGAACGACGACTGGGCGCTGACCACGCCGATGGGCTTCCAGAGCAACTGGCAAACCAAGCTGTGGGACTTCAAAAAACACTACCAGCATATCGGCGATTCCGGCGGCTCGGGCGTCGGCTACTCGCCTGTCTCCTCGGCCGGTGCCGCGCTGGCGCATCGCGATGCCGGTGGGCGTCTGCCGGTGGCGATCATGGGCGATGGCGAGCTGATGTGCGCGCCGACGATGCTGTGGACGCTCGCGCATCACAAGCTGCCGCTGCTGCTGGTGGTGCACAACAACCGCGCCTATCACCAGGAGGTCATGCATGTGCAGCGCATGGCCGCCCGCCATGGTCGCCCGACCGAGCGCGCGGTGATCGGCACCACGATGAACGATCCGAACATCGATTTCGCCAAGCTGGCCGCCAGCATGGGCGTGCAGTCCTTTGGCCCGATCGAGGATCCCGCCCAGCTCGGCCCCGTGCTGAAGCAGGCGGCGGCCCTGGTGCGTGCCGGTCAGCCCGTTCTTGTCGACGTTGTCAGCCAGCCGCGCTGATCAGGAGGAAACATTCATGAAACGCATTGTGATGTCGGCTTTCGCCGGCGCGGTCCTGCTCGCTTCAGCCCCTGCCTTCGCGGACGATGCCGCGCACGGCAAGGCGGTCTTCGTTGAAAAGGGCTGCTACGCCTGCCACGGCTACGAGGGGCAGGGCGGCGTGGGTTTGAAACTCGCCAACCCGCCGCTGCCGGCGGTGGTGATCGCGACCTATATCCGCAATCCCACCGGTGAGATGCCGCCTTTCACCAGCAAGGAAATCTCCGACGCCGACATCCGCGACATCGCCGCCTATCTTGTCACGGTGCCGAAGCCGCCGAAGCTGGCTGACATTCCCCTGTTGAACTGAACCGGGCGTCGCCATGGACAGGCGATCCATCGCGGCAGCGGCGCTGATCGCGCTGCTGCCGCTGTCGGTGGCGCACGCGCAGGGTGCGGCCTCATTGCTGCCGGGGATTCCCGGCCTTTCCCTGTCCGATATCGCCAATATGCCTGATGCGCCGCGCCGCGCCGGCTGCGCGGTGAAGTCGGGTCAGGCCTCCCAGGCTCTCGCGGCCGTGCAGGCAAAGCTGAAGATCGGCCCCTCCCAGCAGGCGGCGTGGGCGAAAGCGGTGGCCGCGGTGAACGAGGCCATCGCGCCGCTCGCCGCCGAATGCGATCGCCCGCCCGACCCTCCCGGCAGCTGGGCCGCCACCTTCAGCCGCATCCGTGGCGACGCCGCGCTGGCCGCCGCGATGAGCAAGATCGAGTCGGCGGGCAATGATCTCTACGCCTCGCTCAGCCCGGCGCAGCAGCAGCAGATCCAGCAGGCGGCGCAGAAATACCAGGATAAGGCGGCCGCGGTGGTGCAGGGATTGATGTCGGGCGGTAAGTGAGGGCCGAGACACGCGCTGCAGTTTGTAAAAAAAGACGCAAACAACGTTGGAACATCGGGTGTGGCGGCAGGGCCTGGACCGGGGCTCTGGAGGGCTCCATAAAGCACCCGACCTTTCTGGGAGAAAGAAGATGTCGGCAGTTGATGCGTTGTTGGATGATCTGGTCATCGCGAACCGGATTTTGGCGAATGAAGGCGTGGTGGACGGCTTCGGGCACGTCTCGGCGCGGCATCCCGAGCGGGCGGACCGCTTCTTCCTGTCCTGCTCGCGCAGCCCGCAGCTTGTGACGCGTGACGACATCATCGAGTTCGACCTGGACTGCAATCCGATCGAGCTGAAGGGCCGCACAATGTATTCCGAGCGGCCGATCCATGGCGGTATCTATCAGGCCCGGCCCGACGTGATGGGCGTGGTGCACAACCACGCGCACACGCTGATCCCCTTCGGTGTGACCTCGATGAAATTGCGCCAGCTGATCCACACCTCCGGTGGCATGGGCAAGGAGATCCCGGTGTGGGACATCGCCGAGAAGTTCGGCGACACCGACATGCTGGTGACGACGATGGAGCAGGGCCACGATCTGGCCAAGAAGCTCGGCCCGAACCGCGTGGCACTGATGCGCGGCCATGGCGTGGCGGTGGCGGGAATGAATTTGCGGCACGCCGTTTATGTGTCGGTCTATGTGATGGTGAACGCGAAGCTGCAGCTTGAGGCGATGAGGGGAGGCGAGATCACCTTCCTGTCGGACGGCGAGATCGAGCGCACCGAAGAGATGGCGGCCTCGCCGCTGTCGCAGAACCGGGTGTGGGAATATTGGAAGATGCGCTGCGGCCTGTGACACGCGGCTGCTGACACGGCGCGCGGCCCGGGCCTGGCTCGGGTCGCGCGGGCTGCCGCGCGCGGCACAAAAAAAGAGCGGCAGCCTTGTGGGCTGCCGCCAAGTTTAGGGAGGAAACGTCCAAGAAGGCAGTGCCGAAGCACTGCGGACAAACCCAAGATGGGTTAAGCGAGCCCGGATTGCAAGTGTTATTGTGCATCGCAGCATTGCGAATTCGTCTGAAAAAGCGATCTTGAAGCCAAGGGCAGGGATACCGCCTGAATTCGCCGCCGATTTTTTGGGTGACAGCTTATATTGTAAGCAGTTTTTGTCTGGCTGGTATTTTTATGATGCGTTTACGGGCGTCGGCACGCCCGGATATGGCGCCTTTATGTCGCTCCGCAGCAATTTGGTGGGCCAGTTACAACGACGTCCCGCCTCTGGTTGGCGGGGGTCGGCACCAAACGCGCGACGAGCCTTCCGGGGCCGGCGATTGCCGATCTCGGGCGGCGCGTAGCCAGCTCAGGAGACCCGGATTGTTCAACCACGCTCGTCGTCAGCTGGCCGCCCTCGCGGCTTTGACCGCGTCATCTGCCCTGTTGCCGGCAATGGCCCAATCGCCCGCCCCGGCCGCGCCGGTGGCCTGCACGACGGCCTCTGACCCTTACAAGGATTACTCCTGCCTCGACACAGTGCTCGGCAGCGGCGTGTTTGAGCGCCTCTATAATTATTACAAGCTGGAGTGGGGCCAGGCTGGCCCGCCATCCGACCCGAAAGCCCCGGAGCCGCGCCGCGCAGGCTATTTCCCCGCGCCGCAAACCACTCCGCCGATGCCTTTCACCGAGTGGCCCTATGGCGGCGCCACCCCGCTTGAGGTGACCCGCACCGGCTCGGTCGACTCCCCGTTGATGACGGCCATCGCCAATACCACGGTCGGCGAGTGGCTCAACGATGCCGGCATTCAGATCTATGGCTGGGTCGATCCCGGTGGGAACTTCAGCACCAACACGCTGCGCAAGCCGGGCGGCAACGCCCCGATCGCCTATGCCTATATTCCGAACACCATCCAAATCGACCAGGCGGTGATCTATGTCGATCGCTTCCCGGACACGGTGCAGACCGACCATATCGACTGGGGCTTCCGCCTGTCGGCCATCTATGGCGAGAATTACCGCTACACGACGTCCTACGGGCTCGCGAGCTACCAGCTGCTGAAATACAACAGCGTCAACGGCTTCGACTTCCCGATGCTGTATGGCGAGCTCTATTTCCCGCAGGTGGCTGACGGCATGGTTCTGCGTGTGGGCCGCTACATCTCGGTGCCTGACATCGAGGCGCAGCTGGCGCCCAACAACTACATGTATACGCACTCGATCACGTATGCGCTCGACAACTATACCAACGAAGGCATCTTCTCGACGATCGCGCTCAACAAGAACATCATGCTGCAGACCGGCATCGCGCTCGGCACCGAGGCCACCTTCACCCACGCCTGGAAGAGCGTGGCGAACCCTTATCCAGGCGCGCAAAATCCGCTGTATCCCGGCAAGACCTTTCCGATCGATCCGGGCG
>CAIVDX010000546.1 GCA_903904805.1 uncultured Rhodospirillales bacterium | reverse complement strand
GGCCGCAAGGACCAGGCACCCGCCCCTGGCTGGAGCGATGACTGGCGCGGCCAGCCCCGCCTGCCCGACCTGGTGCGACTGCATCTTGAATTCCCCGCCGACGCGGCAGCGCTGTCGGGCGATGTACTGATCCATCCAATGATCCAGGCCGACGCCGGGTGCCACTCCGCCGCCGCCCATCCCTGCGCTGACCGTTAGGCGGTGATGGCCCTCGTTGCGGACCATGCGCTGGCAACGGCGATGCGCTGGTGGGTGGGTCAGCTCATCGGCCTGGCACCAGGCTGGCTGGCGCGATGGCTGGATGGTCTGCTGGCCTGGCCGGAGGTCGGGCTGGATTTGAGCGAGGGACAGCCCACGCTCGACCGCGCAACCCCGGCAGGCCGACAGCGACTGGAAGCCTGCCGGCTCGAACCGCCCTGGGCGGAGACCGCGCTGCGCATACTGCCCGAATGGCTGGAGCGGCATCGCCTGCGCCATCGCGCACCCACGCTGCGGCTCGATGCCGGCTCGGTGCTGCGCCGCCTGGTCAGCCTGCCGCGCACGCCCACCCGCTATCTCCGCATCATGCTCGGCCAGGACATCGACCGCCGTACGCCCTTCACCGCCGCGCAGGTCTGCTTCGACTGCCAGGTGGTGCTGCGGGCCGGCGAGAGCGACCGCATGCTGGTGCTGCTCGCGGCAATCGAGCGCGCGCAGCTGCGTCGCCTGCTCACGCTCACCGCGCGCGCAGGTCTCACGCCTCGCCGGATCGGCATCGCCGGCGAGGCGGCAGAGCTTGATTTCCTGCGCGACCCCGCCGCCCGGGATTTCCTGCGCGACCCCGCCGCCCGGCCACTCGGTCCGACCACCCGCCGCCCCGCTGGGCCGGCGCTTCTCGCCGCCACGCTGGCCGCGGCTCTGTGCTGCAGCCTCGTCGAGCGCGGCCACCGTGCCGAGGCCGCACTGCAGGACCAGCTCGCCACCGCCCGCACCAGCATCGCCAGGGTGGCTGAGCTGCGCCGCCAGATCGAGGCCAGGCGGACACGCGCGATGGCGCTGCCCACCCAGCGTGCCGCGATCAGCCCTGGGCGCGTCATCAACGAAGTCGCAAGGCTTTTGCCCGATGATAGCTGGCTGACCGAGCTCAGCATCGACAGCGATTTCTCCAAAAACGGAGCCAGCGTGATGATCAGCGGCAATTCCGCCCGCCCGACAGATCTGATCGGGCTGCTGTCCGCCTCACCAATCTTCGCCAATGTCCGCTTCACCGCACCGGTCACCGCACAGCCCGGTGGCGGGCAACATTTCTCCCTCGGCTTCGAGGCAAAACCGGAATGATCTGGACCGCGTCAACCCAGCGCGCCCTGGCGGTGCTGATGCTGCTGGCCGGGCTGGCAATTCCCACCGTCGCCGTCGCATGGCTCGCCGCGCGCGCAACCGCGCCTGACGTGGAGGCCGCCCACACGCTGTTGATCCGCGCCGCGCTCGCCGCCGCGGACGCGCCGATCCTGCAACAGCAGCTCGAACAGGTGCAGACGCTGCGCGACGACACCGCCATCATGCTGCCGCAGCCCAACGCCGCCCTGGCCGCCGCCGCATTGCAGGCGGAACTCCGCGCGCTGGTCCAGCGCGTCGGCGGCGAGCTCCGCAGCGCCCAGCCCCTGCCGCCGCAGACCGATGCCGGGCTGGAGCGGATCGGCCTGCAACTCGACCTCACTTTGCCGGAACATGCGCTGCCGGCCCTCCTCGGCGAACTCGGCAACCAGCCGCACTTCATCAGGATGATCCAGCTGTCGGTGCGGCGCACCGCCACACAGCCGGCCGGCGACCTTGCCATCCGCTGCACCCTGGCAGGATTTCGTCGGGTGGAAGCGGCATGAGGCGTTCGGTGTCAGACCGCTGGATGATCGCGCTGTGCATCCTGTTCACGGCCGGGCTGGCCGCGAGCAGGCTGGCGCCGATCGCACAGCACGACGCACCACCCGCGGCGCAGGCGGCCCCGGCGCCAGCCAAGCCGCTGATGACGCCCGCCGCGATCATGCCGGTCAGCGTTGCCGCGCTGGCCACCCGTCCGCTCTTCAGCGCGACGCGGCGCCCCACTGCCACGCCGGTCGCGGTACCGGGTCACCCCAGCCCGGTGATCGCCATCGCGCCGCCCCGTCCGGCCACGCCCCAGCTGCTGGGTGTCATCTTCAGCCAGTCCGGCCGCATGGCGATCCTGCGCGACCCACAGGCCGGCCAGCCCAGCCATCTGGGCGAGCACGACCATCTCGGCGCCTGGAAGGTCATCGAGATCACACCGACATCGGTCAGGCTCTCCGCGGGTGGCACGGAAACCACGTTGGTGCTCGGCACGCCCACCACGACCGACGCGCGACCCGGCCAATCCGCCAGCCCGCCCGTCATGCCTCCCCCGCCCCGACGATTGCCGCTTGCCGCCTCATGACCCGCACACACCCCGCCGGTGCGCGGCGCCCGTGGCCGGTCCTGCGCGCCCTGCCGGCGACACTGCTGCTCCAGTTGCTCCTGGCGGGCTGCACCCCGGAAACGTCGCCGCCCCCCCCCACGACCCTGCCAATGCCACCCCTGGCCGCGCCCACCGGCACCATCGCCGTGGCGAACCAGCAGCATGCGATGGGTGACATATCGGTATCGCCGCAGCGCGTCGGCGCCACGCGCAGCCAGCTCGTCCCGGCAAGCGGCCCCAGCCTCGGCACACCGCCAACCCGGCCAGGCATCGGGCTCGACGGGATGAATGACGGCATTCGGCTGAATTTCGTCAACGCACCCGTCGCCGAGGTTGCCTCCGCCGTGCTCGGTGACTTCCTCCGATTGAACTACGTTCTCGCCGGCAACCTTCAAGGCAGCGTCACGCTGCAGACCAGCAGCCCGATCCCGCGCGCGGCGGTTCTGCCGGCGCTGGAAATGGCATTCCAACTCGCTGGCCTCGCTTTGATCGACAGCCCGGAAGGCTGGCGCATCGTGCCCCTCGCCGAGGCGGCGCGCGCCGACCCCGCCCTGCGCGGCAGAGGAGGCCAAAGCGCGGGCTATGGGGTGGAGATCGTGCCGCTGCGCTTCGTCTCCGCCGAGGCAATGCAGCAGATACTCGACCCAATGATGCCGCCAGGTTCGGTGCTGCGCGCCGATCCCGCACGCAACCTGCTGATGATCGGCGCCACCGCATCGGAGCGCGCCGCGATCGCCGACAACATCGCCATGTTCGACATCAACAGCCTCGCCGGCCAGAACGCCGCGATGTTCACACTGGGCGCCGGCGAGGCACGCACCGTCGCGCACGACCTGATGGAGG
>CAIVDX010000545.1 GCA_903904805.1 uncultured Rhodospirillales bacterium | reverse complement strand
CGCATCTCCGGCTACGGCCAGGATGGGCCTTATCGCGACAACCCGAGCTTCGGTGCGATCGGCGAGGCGATGGGCGGCATCCGGCATCTGACCGGCCATCCGCAGGGGATGAGCGACCTGCCGCCGCCGCGCTGCGGCATCTCGATCGGCGACGATCTGGCCGGCATGTATGGCGCCATCGGCGTGCTCTCGGCGCTGTGGCAGCGCGACGTGGCGGGCAGCGGCACCGGCCGCATCATCGATGTGAATCTGGTCGATTCCATCTTCAGCCTGATGGAGGGGATGCTGCCCGAATACGCGCTGGATGGGCGGATCCGGCAGCCCTATGGCGCGGCCCTGCCGACCGCCGCACCCACCAACACCTATCCCTGCGCGGACGGCAAATGGATCGCCATCGCCGGCAATTCCGAGCCGATTTTCAAGCGTCTGATGGCGGCGATCGGCCGGCCGGAGCTGGCCGACGATCCGCGCTACGCAAACAACGCGCTGCGATGCGCCAACAGCACCGAGTTGGACACCGCGATCGCGGCCTGGACAAAAACCCTGCCGGCGAAAGAGGCCGACGCGGTGATGGAGGCGGCCGAGGTGCCCGCGACGCGTCTGTATGACATCGCCGATTGCGCCACCGATCCGCATTTTCTGGCGCGCAAGGCGGTGATGGAGGTGGACGATCCGTTGATCGGCCGCACGCTGCACCCCGGCCCGGCGATCCGCTTCGACGGTGACCGGCCGGAGGATGTGGTCGGCTGGACCGGCCCGGCGCTCGGCGCGCACACGGACTACGTGCTCGGCGAATTGATCGGAAAATAAAGGGTGCGCAGCGCGGGTGGTGGAGCTGAGGGGAATCGAACCCCTGACCTCCTCATTGCGAACGAGGCGCTCTCCCAACTGAGCTACAGCCCCGCCCTGCGGCCGGCGGAAATAGGCTGGCGGCCGGCGCGAAGTCAAGCGCCGGTGCCCCCATCTTCGCGCGCTGCCGCATTGCGCCGTCGCGGTCGCGCCAGTAGCTTCCGCCGCGCACACCTCATGGTCCCCTGGGAGAGATGATTCGATGGCGGCGTTGTTCTGGCTGATCGACCGGTTGCTCAGCCTGTATACCTGGGCGGTGATCTTGTCGGCGGTGTATCAAACCCTCGCCTCGTTCGGGGTGCTCGACACCCGCAATCGGCTGGTCTGGTCGATCGGCGACTTCCTCGATCGCGTGACCGAGCCGGCGCTGCGGCCGATCCGCAACGTCCTGCCGAATTTCGGCGCCATCGATATCAGCCCGATCATCCTGATCCTGCTGCTGGAGGCGGCGCGGATGCTGGTCGGCGAGGTTGAGATGAGCGTGCTGCGCGCGATCTATTGACCGGGGATCGCCTGCGCTGCTGGTCGGCGGGTGAGAGCGGCATCCGCGTGGCGGTGAAGGTGACACCGCGGGCCCGCGCGGTCGGTGTCGGTGGTCTGGCGGCCTCGGCGGATGGACCGCGGTTGCGCATCGCAGTGACCGAGGCGCCCGAGGATGGGCGTGCGAGCAAAGCGGCCTGTCAGGCCCTGGCGAAGGCGCTGGGCGTGGCGAAGGGGCGGGTGGCGGTGGCCTCTGGTGAGGCGAGCCGCGAGAAAATGTTGTTTGTGGCCGAGGCCGCCGATGAGGTCGGCGCCCGGCTGGACCAGTTGGCGGAGATCGATCGATGAGCGCGACCATCATTGACGGCAAGGCGGTGGCGGCAGCGCTGCGGGCGGAGATCGCGGCCAAGGTCGCCGCGCTGGATTTCCAGCCAGGCCTGGCGGTGGTGTTGG
>CAIVDX010000544.1 GCA_903904805.1 uncultured Rhodospirillales bacterium | reverse complement strand
GACGGTGCTGTCGGATGCGATGGAGGCGGTGATCGGGGCGATCTATCTGGATGGCGGGCTGGCGCCGGCGCGGGAGTTCGTGCGGCGGGCCTGGGCGGGCACGGTGGATGGGCAGCTGTCGCCGCCGAAGGACCCGAAGACCGCGTTGCAGGAATGGGCGCTGGGGCGGGGGCTGCCGTTGCCGGCCTATCGCATCGTTGAGATGGCCGGGCCGTCGCATGCGCCGAGCTTCACCATCGAGGTCACGGTGGTGCCGAAGGGTGGGCCGGTGGCGGCGAGCGGCACGGGCAGTGCCAAGCGCGCCGCCGAGCAGGAGGCCGCGCGGGCATTGTTGGCCGTGTTGAGCCCGTCATGAGCGTCACACGCTGCGGCTTCGCGGCCATCATGGGCGCGCCGAATGCCGGCAAGTCCACCTTGCTGAACCGCCTGGCGGGGGCGAAGCTCTCCATTGTCAGCCCGAAGGCGCAGACGACGCGCTTTCGTGTGCTGGGCATCCTGATGCGCGACCTCGATGACGGCTCGCGCGCGCAGGTGCTGCTGGTGGACACGCCGGGCATCTTCAATCCGCGGCGTCGGCTGGATCGCGCGATGGTTGCGGCGGCCTGGAGCGGCGGGGCGGATGCGGATGTTGTGCTGTTCATCGTCGATGCGAAGGCGGGGCTCACGCAGAGCGTGCGGGGGGTGGCGGAGGAGCTGAAGCGGCGCGGCGGCAGGCTGTGGCTGGTGCTCAACAAGACCGACCTGATCCCGCCGCAGAAATTGCTGCCGCTGATCGCCTCGCTGAACGAGATCGTGCCCTTCGCCGAGACCTTCATGGTGAGCGCGAGCCGTGGCGATGGTGTGGAGGAGCTGCTGACCCGCATCGCCGCGGAGTTGCCGCCTGGGCCGTTCCTGTATCCCGAGGATGATCTGACCGATCTGCCCGATCGTCTGCTGGCCGCCGAGCTGGTGCGCGAGCAGGTGTTCCTGCGCATCCAGCAGGAGGTGCCTTATGGCGTGACCACCGAGACCGAGAATTGGGTGGAGCGGCCGGATGGTTCGGTGCGGGTGGAGGTGACGATCTATGTCGCGCGCACCGGGCAGAAATCCATCCTGATCGGCGCCGGCGGTCAGATGGTGCGGGCGATCGGCACCGGTGCGCGCACCCAGCTGGCGCAGCTGCTGGAGCGCCCGGTGCATCTGTTCATCAACGTGAAAGATCGCCCCGGCTGGGACGAGGAGACCGCGCGTTTGCGTGCGCTGGGCCTGGAAGAAGATCTCTGACCCGATGGTGTGCGGGGGATCTCGGGTGTGCTGAGTCGAGGGCGAAAAGAACCGGACAGCAGACGGTCTTTGCTTCTTTCTTTCAAGAAAGAAGGCCTTCTTTTTTGAAAAAAAGAAGCAACAAACTTTTACGTGTTTGGTTCTGCGGCGCCGCGCGCTCTGTGGCCCTGGGGGGCTAGGGCGATGGAGTGGGAGTCGCCCGCGGTGGTGCTGGAGGCTCGGCCCTGGGGGACCGGGGATGCCGTGGTCACCGTGCTCACCGAGACGCAGGGGTTGTGGCGGGGGCTGGTGAAGGGCGGCGGCGCGCGGCGCAATGCCGGGACCTGGCAGCCGGGGAATCTGGTGTCGCTGCGCTGGACGGCGCGGCTGGCGGAGCAGCTGGGCAGTCTGACCGGCGAGCTGGTGCATTATTCCACCGCCGCTGTGATGGATGATCCTTTGCTGATCGATGTGGTGGCTGCCGTGTGCGCGGTGGCGGAGGGGGCGCTGCCGGAGCGCGAGCCGCATCCGCGGCTGTTCGCGGGGCTGGCGCATCTGATGGCGCGGCTGCCGGTGGGGCCGGCGATCCTGGCGGAGCTGGTGCGCTGGGAGGTGGCGTTGCTGGCGGATCTGGGGTTCGGACTTGATCTGAGCGCGTGTGCGCTGAGTGGGTCGAATTCGGGCCTGGCCTATATCTCGCCGCGGACGGGGCGTGCGGTGACGGCGTTCGCGGCGGGCGAGTGGGCGCCGAAATTGCTGACGCTGCCGCGGTTTCTGCTGGATGAGGGGGAGGGCGCGCCGGCCGATTGGCAGGCGGGGCTGCGCATCACCACGCATTTTCTGGCGCGGGATGTGTTTGGGCAAACGCATCGGCCGTTGCCGGGCGCGCGCGAGCGATTGCAGGATCGGGTGGAGAGGCTCACTGAAGATGATGTGACCGACGCGCAGACGTGAGACCGCGGCGGCGTTGAAAAAGCCGCTTTATCGGTTCCAGCAGGTCTGACATCCTGATCGCAGGATGCGCGGGCAGGGAGCCTCGCATCATAGGGGGCAGTGGCCGATGGACTGCAGAATTCTGCGTCAGATCATGATCAAGGCCGACGGTAACCTGGTCTGCGACGACAGCAACGGGTATTTCATCAATCTGGGTCAGGTGTCGCTGGCCAGCGGTTGGAGCATCACGCAGGTCCTGACCGGTGGCGTGTATGCGCATGTGCGCCGCTCGTTTCAGGAGGGGCGGGTGCCGTGGCCCTCGATCTGCGAGAGCTGCGATATCTTTTCGGCGAACGGCATCGCGCGGGACACGCTTGATACGCGGATGCGGATCATGGTTGAGCCGACGCTGTCCTGCCGGTTGGCCTGCCCGACCTGCAAGCGCGGTCTGGAGGCCAATCGGCGTCAGGGCAGCTGGGACCTTGATCCCGTTATATTCCGCGCCTTGCTGGAAAGTTGCGCGAAGAGCGGTATCACGGTCGAGGAAATCCACTATATCGGCTGGGGTGAACCGCTGCTGCATCGCGATTTTGCGGAGCTCACACGCATCGCGCGGCACTGCGCGCCGCGTGCCGTTCAAGAGGTGACAACCACCGGGAATGTGGATTTCCATGATGGTCTAAGGGATGCCGATTTGGACAGGGTGGTCATTTCCTGTGATGGCGTAAGACAGAACAGCTATGCAAAGTTTCGCCGCAATGGTGAACTTGCGACGGTATTCCGCTTCATGGGCGACGCGACGTCGGCGTTCGCGTCGCGTCCATTTGTGGAGTGGAAATATATCGTGTTCGAGCATAATGATAGTGACGAGGAGCTGATCGAAGCGCAGGCCATCGCCGATGTGAACGGAATTGATTCGTTGCTGTTCATTCTGACCAACTCCAAACAGCGCTCAATGCGATATCAGGTGGACACCATCAACGCGTTTCCAATTCGCTCCGAGCGCGCATCGGTCATTCCGGCGGCGGCGATCATGAAAACGCAATGGACAGGGCGAATGATCGCCGGGCAATCCAGTCTCGGGGCGGGCTGCAACGCGATGCTCTATCTTGATCGCTGCACCATCACCGAAACACGGATGGTGGTGCTTGAGGGCTGGGCGTTGGCGGCGGATATGCACTACCTGGACAGCCTCGAGGTGATTGTTGGCAATGAGGTACGTTGGCATGGCCGCACTGTCCATCGGAGGCTGGATGTGGTCGCGCATCATCCAACAGCGAAAGGCCCGGACTGCGGCTTTGTTATTCGCTTTCGCATCGATGAGGTGGCGCCAACGATGAGTTTTTTGTTTGCGGCGAAGACCGCCACGGCCTCGGAGAGTTTTCGCGCGGAGGTTGCCTTCAACCTCGCACGTGAGCCGGTGCCCGCGTGAGCCCGACCGTCAGCATCACCGAACCTGCCCGGCAGACCGAACTCTTGGGCAGCTACGATGTGGTTGTGCTCGGCGGTGGCCCGGCGGGGATTGCCGCGGCTGCGTCAGCCGCGCGGGCGGGGGCGCAGACGATTCTGGTGGAGCGCTATGGGTTTCTGGGGGGCATGGGGACTGCCGCCGGGGTGACGAATTTCTGCGGGCTGCATGCGAATGTGCATGGTGAGATCAAGCAGGTTGTGCATGGCGTGGCCGACGATCTGCTGGCGCGGATCGATGCGCTGGGCGGTTTGCGGGCGCCGCACACGGTGTTCGGGCGGATCGATGCGCAGGCCTATGATACCGGGGCCTACAAGATCGCGGCCGATGCGCTGCTGCTGGAGAGTGGCGCGGAGATCCTGTTCCATGCGCTGGCGGCCGGCGTGATCATGGATGGGCCGGATCGTGTGCGGGCGCTGCTGGTGGAGACGAAGTCGGGGCGGCGGGCGATCGGTGGGACGAGCTTCATCGATTGTTCCGGTGATGGTGATCTCGCGGTGTGGGCCGGTGCCAGCTATGAACTTGGCGACGGGGCAGGGGGGATGATGTTCCCCACCACGATGTTCCGCATCAATGATGTGGCACGGGAGGCCGCCGCCCGTGCGGCCTGGCGGGAGTTCCCCGCGCAGATCGCCGCCGCGGAGGCGCGCACCGGGCGGCGCATGCCGCGCAAGACGCCGGTGATCCGCCCGCAGAAGAACGACATCGAATGGCGGGTGAATCTCACGCAGATTTCCAACGCCTCGGGGGCTGCGGCCGATGGCACCGACGCGCTGCAGCTCTCCGCCGGCGAGATCGAGGGGCGGCGGCAGATCGCCGAGAGCTTCGCCATGCTGAAAGACGCCATCCCGGCTTTTGCCAATGCCTATATCGTGGACATCCCGCCGCAGCTGGGCATCCGCGAGACGCGGCGGGTGATCGGGGCGTATATGCTGTCGGAAGATGACGTGCTGGGCTGCGTGGATTTCGACGACACGATCGGGGTGAATGGCTGGCCGGTGGAGGACCATATCGCCGGCGACATCAATTTCCGCTGGCAGCCCGAGGGCAGCCGCGGGTTCAACCAGCTGCCGCTGCGCATGCTGCTGCCGCTTGGGTTGGAAAATCTGCTGGTGGCGGGCCGATGTGCGTCGATGACGCATGGCGGGCAGTCCGCCGCGCGGGTGTCGGGCGGCTGCTTCGTGATGGGCCAGGCGGCGGGGACGTTGGCGGCGATGGCGGCGGCGTCGAACGCTGCGCCGCGCGCGATCGAGGTGAATGCGGTGCAGGCGGCGTTGGAGCGCGACGGGGTGTTTCTCGGGCGCTAGAACGCGGGACCAGACCGCGATGTGCCAGCGCGGGACCGGGCCTAACCTGCTCGACCGACGGTTAGACGCCGTCGCGACCGTTGAAATCCAGTGTGGCTTATATTCGCTGGCGCCCTGACGCGCGGCGAGCTGTGCCTTTGTGGCGGCCTTTCTGTTTCTGCACTGATACCGCGTCGGAATCCGACCAATACAACCCTGGGCCGCCACGTTCGATCATGATGAGGCGGGTACCGGCGGGCAGTGGCGTCAAGCCGTCGGTCCAGCGGCGGGGCCTGCCGTCGTCGTCGGCCTCAAGCCCGTGCCAGCCTTTGCCCTCGGGCAGTTCGGCCAAGGTGATGGCCATACCGTCGAGCTCCAGGCGGCTGATCAAGATGCCGAGGGCACGCCGATCGAGGCTATCGGGCGCGCAGCGATAGGGGATGAAGGTGCGGCAGCGCAGCGAGATGTCGCTGCAGGCAGCGGGGAGGAGGAAGGCGTAGCGGCCGCCGCCCAGGGCTGTTGGCTCCACGCGCTCGCCGTTCGCAACCACATGCAGGTCGGGTTCGTCCTGCAACAGATGGCCGCGCTCGGCGGCGCGGGCGAGCAGACTGCGCCTAGCCTCTGCCACCTCTGCGCTGCCGGGGTAGGATACCGGCAGGCAGCCCTCGGCAGGATGCGCTGATGCGCCGAAATCGGGGTGGAGATCCATCGCACGGCCTCCATTGTCGAAGGCGCCGCGGTTGCCATTATCGAGGAAGCTTTCGGCGGGCAGGCCTTCGGCGAGCAGGATGTCGTGGCTGTCGAGCTCGATGTGCCAATATTCGACGCGCTTGCGCGGCACCTGCAGGATCGTGCGGTCATTGACCAGCACACCGATCTGGATCAGCGCGCCGTTGACCATCACGCTGTGGCCGGGGCTGAGCCAGAGCGGGCGGGCTGGCAGGTTTGGGCCAAAGGCATCCTGTGTGACCAGCACCGGCCAGACCAGGATCTTCTCCGGATGGCGGTCGCACTCCATCTGGCGGTGGCCGATCCAGCGGATCGGGCGGGTCTGGCCGCTGGCGGTGATGACCTCGTCGCCCACCGCCAGAGCCTCCACGGCCACCGCGCCGCGGGTGGTCAGGATGCGGGTGCCGGTGACGTAGCAGGGGGCATCGGCGGTGATCACCGTGCCGGCGCTGCTCGAGACCGCGACCAGATTGACCGCGGTGGTATCGCCGCTCAGCGGAAGATTGAGGCTGCCGCCGGAGGACAGGTTCAGTGTCAGATTGCTGCCGTCCCAGCCATCGATGGCGGCCTGGATGCCGGGAAGGCTGATCGCGTCGCCGATGTCGGGTTGGCTGATGCCGCCGGCGGGCGCGCTGCCATTGGCCAGCACCAGCACGCCCGGCGCACCGCCGCCGAAACTGATCGCGCCGGTTAACAGGCTCGGGTCGCCGGCGATATCAAGCGTGCCGGCGTCGATCACGATGCTGCCGTTGAAGCTGGCGCCAGCGTCGAACAGCACGGTGCCTGCGCCGTTTAGCAGCAGCGTGCCGGCGCCATATTCGCTCGCCACGCTGCCGCCGATCTCCAGCGTCTGCCCGGCGCCGGGGGCGAGCGTGACCGCGCCGCCTTGAACAAACAGGGCACTGCCCAGGCCCTGTCCAGCAGCGCCTCCATAGACGCCGGCACCACCAAGCACGGTCCCCGCGCCAAGCGTGCTGCCGCGAATACTCAGCCCGCCGCCCTGCTGGACAAAAACGTCCGCCCCGGCACCCAGGCCACCGCCACCACCGCCAGATTGAAAATGAATGATGCTCGATGGCCACGGCCGGGCGTAGACGCCGGGCCGAATATCGCCACCGAAGGAATAGATCCCATAGCCACCACCCTGGCCGGCACCATAGCCGCCACTGCCGCCGTAATAGCCGCCACCGCCGCCACCACCGCCGCCAAAGCCGCCCGCCCCTCCCTTGCCGGCTCCACCCGATCCGAACCCCCCGGTCAGCACGCTCGCCGGCAGGCCCGGCCCACCGCCGGTGCCATAGATCACCGGTCCGGTCGCATACCGCCCATAAGCCCCATAGGTGATGAAGGCGGCATTGACCGTTCCACCCGCGCCGCCGTACGCCGCATCGTTGGCGAAGCTCACCCCATCCAGCGTAGCGCTGGCACGTGTGGCGACGAACAGGCCGCCCCCCAGGCCGGCGCCACCGCCGCCCGCCGCCCCTGGTCCGGCATAGCCATAATCGTCCACCACCTCGCCAGCACCGCCGGCCTGCCCCGCGGCGAGCAGGTTGTCGAGGTTGAGCTGCTGCAGATCGAGGCTGCCCTGGGTGAGCACGATGCCACGCTGCACCCCGCCTCCGTCGAGGGTGGAGGTGTTGCCGACGATGGTCACGCTGGAGCCGGCATCGAGATCAATCGCTTGCAGCGCCGTGGTCAGCGCGAGATCAACGCCATAGGGCAGCATGATCGTGTAGGCAACGTTCGCCGCAGCCAGGCTGCCACCAACGTCGAAGCTGGCAATCGCCGCATTCAGATCCGCTTCGCTCACTGCGAAGGTGGAATAGCTGTCGGCGGCGATGGTGGTGCCGCCCGGGCCGCTGGTGGCGTTCAAGCCAACGCCCGGAACGGCGCCCAGGGACAGATCAAGGCTGCCGCCACCGGCCACCGCCAGGGTCAGCATGCTGCCATCATAGCCGGCGATGCTGGCACTGACGGAGCGCAGCACCAGCGCATCGCCGGGCACAAAGCCCTCGATGGCATTGCTGGGCATCAGCGTGCCGTCGATCACCAGAGTGTTGCCGGCTGCGAAGTTGAAGCTGATCGGCCCGCTGCCGCCGGCCTGTGGGTTGGCAAGCTCAAGCGTGCCCCCATCGATGACACTGCCGCCCGAGTAACTGTTCGCAGCCGACAGGATCAGATCGCCGCCGCCGGTCAGCACCAGATCGCCCGGGCTGGCGCCATCGCTGATCGACCCGCTCATCGTCACCGTCTGGCCAGTGGCGACGTTCACCGTGGGGTCGCCGCTGACACTCACCGCATGGCCGAAGGCCAGACCGTTGGCGAAGCTGAGCGTGCTGCCATTCAGCGCGGTCAGTGGCGTGGTGTCGGGGCCCAGCGCGGCATCGGCACCGATCGAGAGGTTGCCACCTGCCGCGATGGTGACGCCGCCTGCATAGCCGTTGGACGCGAACAGATTGACCGCGCCCGCGAAGATCACCGCGCCGCTGCCGCTGATCGCGCCGGTGAGGGTCGGGGCGGACAGCAGCAGCGCGCCGTTGTCGACGATGTCGCCCGACAGCGCGCCGGCGCCGGCCAGCACCAGCGTGTTGCCCGCCATGATGGTGGTGCTGCCGCTCCAGCCGGTGGCGCCGGCCAGGGTCAGGGTGGTGCCGGCGGCGCCGTCAACCACGACATTGCCGGTGCCGAAGATCGGCAGCGTGAGGGTGGTGGAGACCGACTGCGCGAACAGCAATGTGGCGTTGTCGGTGATCGGGCCGGTGATGCCGCTCGCGTCGCCATCCAGGCTGAGCGTGCCGCGATCGAGGGCGATGCTGCCATTGAACGCGCTGCCGGCCAGCATCGCGACATCGCCCAGGCCTTCGAGCGCAATTGTGCCGGCACCGGACTGGGCGGCCAGAGTGCCGCCGATGGACAGCGTCTGGCCCGATTGCGGCGCGAGCGTGACGGTCTGGCCGGCCTGGAAGAAGGCGGTGCCGCCGAGGCCCTGGCCTGGCTGACCATCGCTGTTGTTGTAGTCATTGCCGGTCGCGACACCGCCGGCCCCCCCGGTGGCCGATCCCGAGGCGACGCTACCCGAGCCGATCGTCAGACCGCCGCCCCGCTGGACGAACAGGTCCCCGCCCGCGCCAAGACCGCCCCCGCCGGCCGCGAAGCCGACGACATAGGGATTGTTGCTGTATTCGACGAACACGTATTGGAACATGGCACTGGCGCCAGCACCGGCGCCGTATCCCCCGGCGCCGCCGGCATATCCACCGCCGCCGCCACCGCCAAAGCCGCCCGCGCCGCCACTGCTGTAGCGCCCGGTCGAATGGGCGGCATATCTGCTTCCCCAGCCATTGGGGATGTTCGTGCCGGCACCTCCAGCGCCAAAGCCACCAGCGCTGGCGAGGCCACCAAACGCCGCGCCGAGACCGCCGCCCGCGCCGCCGCTCGGCCCGTAGGAACTATAACCGGTGCCGCCTCCGGCGCCGCCGATTGCCGCGTCATTGGAGAAATAGACAGCGTTCAATGTGGCGCTGCCGCCCGTGGTGATCGTATTGCCGCCCGAGACATAGGACCCGGCGACAAACAGGCCGCCGCCCAGACCAGCGCCACCGCCGCCGCCAAAGGCCGGGTGACCAATGCCCACCAGCTGGTTGCCGCCGTAGCCGGTGCCGCCGGCCGCGCCGACTGCCACCGCATTGGCGATGGTCAGCGCATTCAGCACCAGCCCGCCCTGCAGATCGACGAAGCCGCGTTGGCCGCCCATCCCGTCGATGGTCGCGCCATTGCCGATCACCGTCAGCGTCGAACCGGCGGCGAGATCCACCGCGTCAAGCGCGGCGGTCAGCGCGATATCGGCACCGGTGGCGAGGGTGATGGTGTAGTTGGTATCGATCGCCGACAGGCTGCCGCCGACATCGAAGGCGGCGATCAGGCTGTTCAGCGTGGCCTCGTCGGCGACCGGCGTGGCGGCGATATAGGTGCCGGCGGCCACGGTGCCGGTCACTACCAGGGTCTGGCTGGTCACCGCGCCCACGAAGCCGGAGCCGTTGCTGCCGGTGCCCGAGACGACGATGGTCTCGCTCTGCACACCGCCCAAGCCGGTGCCAAGCGTGGCGAAGCCCGGCCCACCCACATTGTCGGCCGAGATGCCGCTGAAGCCGTCGAACCCGCTGTTGGTGAACCCGGCGCTGCCGGTGATGGCATAGCTGCCGGCGAGGGTGTCGGCGATGCCGAAGGCGGTGTTCTCGGCCTCGATGGTCAGCGTTTGCGCCGCCACGATATTGCCGAGGTCCAGCGTGGTGATGCCAGCCGTTCCGGTGACCAGTGTATCGTCAACCATCAGCCCGACAGTGGCATAGTTGTCCACCGTGCCGGCCAGCGTAATGGTCTGGTTGGGCAGCGCGAGATCGGGCAGGGCCGCGTCGTGGCTGCTCAGATCAAGGACCGCCGTGGTATCGAAGGTGCCGGAATTGGTGGTGTCCAGACCAATGACCAAGCTGCCAACACCAAAGTTGGCGATGTTCGAGATCGCGTCGCTGACCGAGTATGGGGCGGACACGCCAAACAGTCCGCCGTCGAGCTGATCCACCAGCGAGCCGGCGCCAACCACAACGTTCCCGACATCGATCGTCTGGTTCGCCAGCACGTCGCCAGCGTGTACAAGCCCGAAATCGATCGTGCTGGTTGAGAGGTATGCCGCGGCCGGTGCGTATTCGGTGCCGATCACTGTGACGGTCTGGCTGGCAAGCTGGGTGTCGGCGAGGCCGGATGTGCCGCTGCCGGTTGAGCTGAGTGCAAGCGTGACGCTATCGCTGAGCGTGCCCGACTGGTCCGGTTCGCCAAACAAGATAAGCCCGATGCCTGCGGTCGCGCCGGCTAGAACAATGCTTTGGGCGTCCTGCACACCGGACGTATTGCCCAGAAACACGTCAAGCCCCTGGGTGCTTGCACTGACCAGAAGGCTTTCCTGATATGGATCAGGACCGATACCATTGCTGATCGCAATTGTTCCTGCCAGTTGCAGCAATGTGCCCTGGCTTCTGAACGCGCCGAGATCCAATTTGTGGCTGACGCTGGGACTGGCCAGGGCATAGGCGGTTGCGCCGACGGACACCGTGCCGGCATTGATTGGCACCGGGTTCGCCCCGGCCACCGTGCCGTTCAGGCTCCGCAGTGCCAGGCTGGCGACCGCGCCGATCAGGCCATCGCTGCCGGGGGTCAGGGTCAGGCTGAGGCTGCCGGTCTGACCTGGCGCGAGGTCGAGGCTGCCGCCCGCCGCCAAATCCTGCGGCAAGACGCCGAAGCCGCCGAGCAGCGTGTCGCCGCCTTGCAGGACCGCGTTGGTCACCGCGATG
>CAIVDX010000543.1 GCA_903904805.1 uncultured Rhodospirillales bacterium | reverse complement strand
CAAGGCCGCCGAGGCCGCCGGCACCGCACCCCCGCCGCCCGCGCCTGGCGATGCGCCCCGCCGCGCCGTTCGCCCTGCCGCGCCCGCGGCACCGGCCGCGCCGGCGGGTGAAACACTGCGTCTGCGCCCGACCGGACGTGAGGATGATGATGACCGGCCGCGTCGCCCTGGCACGCTGACCGCGCGCCGTCCGGCCACGCCGGCGCCGAAGAAGGTGCTGGATGATCGCCGTCGTGGCGCCGGCCGTGTGGACGTGGAAGCCGCGATCTCCGGCGAGGATGAGCGCACGCGCTCGCTCGCCTCGGTGCGGCGCCAGCGTGAGCGTGAGCGTCAGCGGCAGGAACTCGAGCGGCTGCGCGCCGAAGGTGGGCGTGTGGTGCGTGACGTTGTGCTGCCCGAAACCATCACTGTTCAGGATCTCGCCAACCGCATGGCCGCCCGCGTGGGCGACGTGGTGAAGTCGCTGATGAAGCTGGGCGTGATGGCCACCATCACCCAGACCATCGATGCCGACACCGCCGAGCTGGTGATCGCCGAGTTCGGCCACAACGTGAAGCGCGTGTCCGAGGCCGATGTGGAGCAGGGGCTGGAGGGCGAGGTCGATGAGGACATCGCCCTGGTCAAGCGCCCGCCCGTGGTCACCATCATGGGCCATGTCGATCACGGCAAAACGTCGCTGCTCGATGCGCTGCGCAGCACAGATGTGGCGGCCGGCGAGGCCGGTGGCATCACCCCGCATATCGGCGCCTAACAGGTGGCGCTCACGTCCGGCGAGAAGATCACCTTCCTCGACACGCCTGGCCACGAGGCGTTCACCGCCATGCGTTCGCGTGGCGCCTCGGTCACCGACATCGTGGTGCTGGTGGTGGCCGCCGATGACGGTGTGATGCCGCAGACCATCGAGGCGATCCGCCATGCCAAGGCGGCCAACGCGCCTTTGATCATCGCCATCAACAAGATGGATAAGTCCGACGCCAACCCGAACCGGGTGCGCCAGGAGCTGCTGCAGCACGAGATCGTCGTCGAGGAAATGGGCGGCGAGACCCAGGATGTGGAGGTTTCGGCCACCAAGCGCACCGGGCTCGACAAGCTGGAAGAGGCCATTCTGCTGCAAGCGGAAATCCTCGATCTGCGTGCCAATCCGGACCGTGCGGCCGAGGGCAACGTGATCGAGAGCCGGCTGGATCGTGGTCGCGGCCCGGTGGCCACCGTTCTGGTCAGCCGCGGCACGCTCAACCAGGGCGACATCGTGGTGGCCGGCGCCGAGTGGGGCCGCGTGCGCGCCATGCTCGACGACAAGGGTCGCCAGCTGAAGTCGGCCGGCCCGGCCATGCCGGTCGAGATTCTTGGCCTGTCCGGCGTGCCGGCGGCTGGTGAATCGCTCGTCGCTGTTGAGGACGAAGGCCAGGCGCGCGAGATCAGCGAGTTCCGCCAGCGCAAAATTCGCGAGAAGGCGGCCGCCGGCAATGCCGCCGCGCGTGGCACGCTCGACCAGATGCTCGCCCGCTTCGCCGCAGGTGAGCAGAAAGAGGTCGCCATCGTGGTGAAGGCCGACGTGCAGGGCAGCGCGGAGGCGATCAACGTCACCGTCGCCAAGCTCTCATTGGACGAGGTGCGCACGCGCGTGCTGCTGTCCGGCGTCGGGCAGATCACCGAGAGCGATGTGCAGCTGGCCAAGGCGTCGAACGCGATCATCGTGGCGTTCAATGTGCGCGCCACCACCCAGGCGCGTGAGCTGGCGACGCGGGACGGCGTGGATATCCGCTACTACTCGATCATCTATGACGTAGCCGACGACATTGAGAAGCTGGTCAAGGGCAAGGTTGCCCCGAAGCAGCGCGAGAAGTTCCTGGGCT
>CAIVDX010000542.1 GCA_903904805.1 uncultured Rhodospirillales bacterium | reverse complement strand
GTGCGGGCCGGAGCGCTGGCAGCGTTCGATCCGGCGAAGATCCCGGCCCTGGCGGGACTCGATCCCGCGCTGATGCAGCGCCTGGCGATCTCGGATAAGGACGGCCTGCATGGCGCGAGCTATCTGTGGGGCACCATCGGGTTGGGCTTTGACGAGGATAAGATCGCGGCCCTCGCGCCGGATGCTGATCGCGCGAGCTGGTCGCTGCTGCTTGATCCGCGCAATGCCGCGCGCCTGGCGGGCTGCGGCATCACCATTCTGGACAGCGCGATCGATGTGATCCCCTCGCTGCTGCTCGCCACCGGCCATAGCCCGGAGAGCCGCGTGCCGGCTGATCTTGATGCCGCCGGGGCGGCACTTTCGGCGATCCGCAAGCAGGTGCGCGGTTTCGCCGGCGCGGGTGCCGTTGAGGCGCTGGCCTCGGGGGAATCCTGCCTGGTGCTGACCTATTCCGGCGACGTGATCCAGGCGGCCTTCCGCGCGCAGGAGGCTGGCCGGGTGGCGCATATTCGATATGTTACACCCAAAGAGGGCGCGCAGCTTTGGTTCGATGTGCTGGCGATCCCGGCTGATGCACCGCACAAGGCGGAGGCGGCGGCCTTCATCGAGTTCATTCTTAAGCCGGAGAACATCGCCAAGGTCTCGAACGCGGTGCACTACCCGAACGCCGTGCCGGACAGCCGGGCGCTGATCGAGCCAGCCATCGCCAACGATCCGAATGTCTACCCGCCGCCGGACATGATGGCGCGCTTCTTTTCGGTTGGCGCGGTGCCGGCGGATGTGGCACGCGCACGCTCCCGGCTGTGGTCGCGCCTGAAGGCGGGCAATTAGAATTGGTGGCACTCTCGATCGACCGGCTTGAGGTCAGATACGGCGCGGCCGTTGCGCTGGCGGGCATCTCGCTGACGATGGCGACCGGGGAAATCCTGGCTCTGCTCGGCGGCTCGGGCTCGGGCAAGACCACGCTGCTGCGGACCCTGGGCGGCTTCCTTGCGCCGAGTGCCGGGCGGATATTGCTGGATGGGCAGGATATCACCGCGGCGCCGCCGCATCGGCGGCCGGTGAACACCATGTTCCAGTCCTATGCGTTGTTCCCGCACATGAACGTGGCTGCCAATGTCGGCTTCGGCCTGCGGCGGCAGGGTGTGGCGGCCGATGAGATTGCCAGCAGGGTCGCCGAACTGCTCGCGCTGGTGCGGCTGGAGGCATTTGCCACCCGCCGGATCAGCGACCTCTCCGGTGGGCAACAGCAGCGTGTGGCTTTGGCGCGCGCGCTGGCGCCCCGGCCGAAGCTGCTTCTGCTGGATGAACCGTTTTCCGCCCTCGACCAGGGCTTGCGGGAGTCCACTCGGCTGGAACTGGTGGGCCTGCTGCGTCGCTTCGGCACCACCGCGATCCTTGTCACCCATGACCAGCAGGAGGCGCTGGCGACAGGTGACCGGCTGGCCCTGCTCAATCGCGGCGTGATCGTGCAGACCGGCACGCCGGCGGAGCTGTATGAGCGCCCGGCCGAGCGCTATGTCGCCGAGTTTCTTGGGGCGGCGAACATTCTCAATGCCGAGTTTGTCGGCGCCAGCGGCGATGTCGTGGAACTGAGTGTCGCCGGTCACACTGTAACGGCGCGCGATCTCGACGCTCTGGGGGCGGCCACCCGGCTGATCGCGCTGCGGGCGGAAAGGCTGCGTGTCGACAGGGCCGGTCAGGACGGGCCGAACCGGCTGCCCGCCACTGTGCGTGCGCTGTCCTATGAGGGGGCCTCTGTGACGCTGGTTTTGGACACGCCGGCCGGCGAGATGCGGGTGATCCAGCCGCTCACTGAGGGCCTGCGCGATGTGCCCGTCGTCGGCAGCGCCTGCGGCGTGTGCTGGGCGGAGGACGCCGCCATTCTGCTCGCGCGATGATGCGGACAGTCCTGCTGCTGCCGAGCTGGCTGTGGCTGCTGCTGTTCGTGGCCGGCCCCTTTGTCGTGTTGGCGATGATCGCGCTGGCGACCGCGAGCGAAGGGGTGCCGCCCTATGAGCCCGGCTGGTCGCTGGTCGCGCTGCGTGACGCGATCACCGACCCGCTCACCTGGCAGGCGGCCTGGGGCAGCGTGCGTTTGGCTGTCATCGGGACGCTGCTCTGCCTGCTGCTCGGCTACCCGGCCGCCCTGGCGATCGCGCGGTCGGAGCCGAGCAAGCGGGCGGGATGGCTCGCCTGGCTGATGCTGCCCTTCTGGACGAGCTTTCTGCTGCGCATTCTCGCCTGGATCGGCATTTTGCGTGACGAAGGTCTGCTCAATGGCCTGCTGCGCGGGCTTGGGCTGATCAGCGCGCCGCTGCACATGCTCGGCACAGATGGCGCGGCGATCCTCGGCATTGTCTATTGCTATCTGCCGTTCATGATCCTGCCGCTGCAGGCGCGTTTGGCGGGCGCCGACATGATTTTGGAGCAGGCCGCGGCCGATCTTGGCGCGTCGCCCTGGCAAATCTTTCTCCGCGTCACGTTGCCCTTGTCGCTGCCCGGCATAGCCGCTGGCATCGCGCTGGTCCTGGTGCCGGTGGCTGGTGAATATGTGATCCCGGCGTTGATGGGCTCTCCGGGTACGCTGACGATTGGGCGGGCGATCTGGGAGAGCTTCTTTCAGGAGCGCGACTGGCCGCTGGCGGCCTCGCTGGCGATGCTGTTGCTGGGCACGATTGCGCTGCCGGCGCTGCTGCTGCAGAGGCGCCGATGAGCCCGCGCCGGATGCTGCGCTGGTGGCTGCTGTTGGTGCTGGGGGTTTTGTATTTCCCCCTGCTGTTGCTGGTGGCGACGAGTTTCAACGGCAACCGGCTGCTGACGGTGTGGAGCGGGCCGTCGCTGCATTGGTATGGCGTGCTGATGAACGACCAGGCGCTGGTGGATGCGGCGCTGCTCAGCCTGGAGGTGGCTTCCATCGCGGCAAGCCTGTCGGCGGTGCTGGGCTTTTTGTGCGGCACGGCGCTGGCACGCCTCGATCGGTTTCCGTTGCGCCCGGTGTTCGCCGGGCTGCTGTCGATTCCGCTGATTCTGCCTGATCTGTTGCTGGGGCTGGGCTTGCTGTTGCTGTTCGTGGCGATGCAGCAGCTGATCGGCTTTCCGCAGGGGCGTGGCGTCGGCACGATCATCGCGGCGCATGCCACATTGGGCACCGCCTATGTGTCGGTGGTGGTGCGCGCGCGGCTGGCGGATTCCGGAACATTGCTGGAGCAGGCGGCGATGGATCTCGGGGACAGCCCGCTCGGCGCGTTGTGGCGCATCACCCTGCCGCTGTGCGCGCCGGCACTGGTGGCTGGTTGGCTGCTCGCCTTCACGCTGTCGTTGGACGATGTGGTGTTGGCGAGTTTCGTCGCCGGTCCTGGATCGACCACCTTGCCGATGCAGGTCTTCTCCGCGCTGCGCCTGGGGCCGACGCCTGTGTTGAATGCCTTGGCGACGGTGTTTTTGCTGTTCGTCGGTGTTTTGTTGACAGCGGCCGCGCGCCTTCTGCGCCCGCGCTCCTCTTAATCTTCAATAATTTTGGTTCTTCTAAGAAAGAACAGCCTGTATTCCTTTGACGTAGGTGGCCTCTATTGATCTCTCATCGCCGAGGATCATCAGCGCGAACAGCACATCACTGATAGAATTCGCCCGTCGCGTGCGTGCCTCGATCATTCGTGTCGCGCCAGGGTCGATCACGATGATGTCCGCCTCCATCCCCGCCACCATGTTGCCGATTTGCGTGTCCATCCGCAGCACGCGCGCCGAGCCGATGGTGGCGAGCCAGAAGGCCTGGGCAGGGTGCAGGCTGATGCCGCGCAGCTGTGCCACTTCATAGGCTGCGCGCATGGTGGCGAACATCGACAGGGAGGACCCGCCCCCCACGTCGGTGGCGAGCGCGATCGGACTCGAACGCCGGCGCAGCCCGTCGAGGTCGAACAGTCCGGAGCCGATGAACAGGTTTGAGGTCGGGCAATGCGACAGGCCCGAGCCGCTCTCAGCCAACCGGTTGATTTCACGCTGGGTGAGGTGGATGCCGTGGCCGAAATTCGCGCCCGGGCCGAGCAGGCCGAAATGGTCGTAAACGTCGAGATAGTCCGCACGGTCGGGGAAGCGCGCGGCGACGGCGGCGATCTCAGCGTGGTTTTCCGACAGATGTGTCTGCATCAACGTGGTCGGGTTCGCCGCCCAAAGCGCGCCGGCGGCCTCCAGCTGCGCCGCCGAGGAGGTCAGCGCAAAGCGGGGCGTGATGGCGTAGGTCGCACGGCCCTGTCCATGCCAACGGGCGATCAATGCGGCTGAGTCGTCGTATCCGGATTGGGCGGTGTCGCGCAGATTGTCTGGCACGCCGGTGTCCATCAGCACCTTGCCGGCGGCCATGCGCACATTGCGCGCCGCGGCCTCGCTGAAGAAAGCGTCGACCGAGGC
>CAIVDX010000541.1 GCA_903904805.1 uncultured Rhodospirillales bacterium | reverse complement strand
GAAGATCGTGGCGTGGTGGACGAGGCGATCCACGGCCGCGAGTGTCATGGCGGGGTCCGGGAAGACCTTGCCCCATGCGCCGAAGGGCTGGTTGGCGGTGATCAGGAGAGATCGGCGTTCGTAGCGGGTGCTGATCAGTTCGAACAAGACGGAGGTCTCGGCTTGATCCTTGCTGACATAGGCTAGGTCGTCGAGGATTAGCAGGTCGAAGCGATCCAGCCGCGCAATGGCGGCCTCGAGCGCCAGTTCGCGGCGCGCCACCTGCAGTCTCTGCACCAGATCGGAGGTGCGGGCGAACAGCACGCGCCGGCCGGCTTCGATCAGGGCCAAGCCGATGGCGGAGGCAAGATGTGTCTTGCCGCCGCCCGGACCGCCGATCAGCAGCAGATTGGCGCCCTTGTCGAGCCAAGTGTCGCCCGCACAGATCGCCAGGACGTGGGCCTTGGAGACCATCGGCACGACGTCGAAGTCGAAGCTGTCGAGGGTCTTGCCGGGCAGGAGCTGCGCCTCGGCGAGATGGCGGGCGAGGCGTCGGCGATCGCGTTCGGCGATCTCGTGCTCGGCCAGCGTGGCGAGGAAGCGCGCGGCGGGCCAACTCTCCTTGTCCGCCCGCTCGGCCATGGCGGGCCAATCCTGCTTGACCGCGGGCAGGCGGAGGTCGTTGAGCATCAGCGTCAGCCGGGCCGCGTCGATGCTCCGGCTCATGCCGCGTCTCCCCACAGGGGGGCGGTGTCGGCGCCCAGCAGCGCCTCGTAGGCGATCAGCGGCGTGAGGTGGACGACGACCTCGGGAAGAGTGGCGGGATCTGGCGCGAAGCGGGCGCGCAGGGCGGGCAGGTCGGGCAGTTGGGCGGCGGCGAGATCGGCTGCGAGGAGCGCGGCCAGTTCGGCCTCGCAGCCGCGCTCATGGGCCATGGCCAGCAGATCGACCATCAGGCGGCAGGCCGATTTTTCCGGGAGCTTTTCCAGCAGTCGGTCGAAGGTCAGGCGATAGGCGTCGCGGGGGAACAACTGGTCGCGATAGACCAGGTGCAGCAGCGCCATGGGTTTGCGCCGCAGGGCGTGGATGACGTGGCGATAATCGACGACATGGCCATGCTTGCCGGCGGCGGCGCGTCCGCGCGGCAGGGTCATCAGCGCGGTGGCGCCGATGAACAGGTCGAGGCGGTCATCATACAGGCGGACCCGCAGGCGATGGCCGATGAGCCGGGAGGGCACGGTGTAGAACACCTTCCTGAGCGTGAAGCCGCCCGAGGAGGTGACGGTGACGATGCTCTCCTCATGATCGCAGGTGCGCTGGCCGGGGAGGGGCTGGAGCGCGGACCGCTCGGCGGCGATGCGTTTGGCGTGGTGGGCGTTCTTGCGGCTGACGATCTCGTCGATGAAGCGGCGATAGCTGGCGAGGTCGTCGAAGTCGGCGATGCCGCGCATCAGCAGCGCGTCGCGGGTGGCCTTCCTGAGATGGCCGTGGGCACTTTCGATCACGCCGTTCTCGTGGGCCACGCCACGGTTGTTGCGGGTGGGCTGCATGCCGAAATGGGCACACAGCGCGTCATAGCGCCGGGTCAGGTCCGCGCGGGCGTCGTCGTCGAGGTTACGGAAGGCGGCCGAGAGGCTGTCGCTGCGATGCTCGAGCGGTGCGCCTCCCAGTGCCCACAGCGCGTTCTGGAGCCCTTCGGCCAGCGCCACGTAGCTTTCGCCGCCGAGGATCACATGGGCGTGCTCGAAGCCCGAGTAGGCGAGCCGGAAGTGATAGAGCCGGTGATCGAGCTTCACACCGGCGATGGTGACGCCGAGGTCGGACATGTCGGTGAAGTCGGACAGTCCCATCCGGCCCGGTTCCTGGACCTGGCGGAAGATCACCTCCTGGTCCGCGCCATGAAGGGCCCGCCATGCCCTGATGCGCCGCTCCAGGGTGCGGCGTGCGCCTGCGGACAGGGTCGGATAGCGCCGCTGCATCTCTTCGAAGATCGCCACCGCCCGCAGGTCCGGCGTCGCCGTCAGCAACGGCACCACCTCGGCATCGAAGAAATCGGCGAGCGGATCGGGACGGCGGCGTCCCCGCACCGCCTTCCGCGACGATGGCAGCCGATGGTCGTGTTCGAAGCGATAGGCGGTGGCGGTGCTGATCGACGCCTTCGCGGCGGCGATCGCCGGGCCATCTGTCTGTCGGAATGTCATGTAGAGCCTCATCTGGTGATCGGTGACATGGCGGCCGGGCAATGGGTGGACCCCTTCGATGAGGGGACCATCCACAGCACAGGCCGGCCGCGGTCACCTGACCACCTGCCCCCCTCAAAGGGAGATCAGGCCAGTTGTTGCGCTGCTGGCGCCTCCGGTCGGGCTACGCCCGACCTACGACACCACCAGCGCAACAACTTTCTCACCCTGATTGACGGGCGTTCTCACGTTGATCGCCGCGCGGCACCGCGCATGCCAGCGTCTACGAGTCGATGCAGACCGCCACGTGGCAGGAGCGGCAGGGCATGATGAACGCCATGTTCCAGTCGCGCGCCGATGCGCAAGGCGCGGTCCGGACTGCGGCGGAAAAGCTCCTTCCCAGTCTTTCCCAATCGCAGCAAGGCCAGGCGCGCATGAAGCTGCCCGGACTTATGGCTGCGGGTCGTGGCCCAGGTATGGGTGGCGGCATGGGGCACGGGATGGGTCAGGGCATGGGTGCTGGCGCAGCGCCGCCGCGCACCCCGTAAGCCGACGTGGGCGATGGCCAGTGCCATCG
>CAIVDX010000540.1 GCA_903904805.1 uncultured Rhodospirillales bacterium | reverse complement strand
GGCATCAGGCTGAAGCTGAGATTGGCGAGCGCCCGATGGCCGCCGAAGCGGTGATCAAGGCCCTCTGCCTGGAGGATCGGCCTCATGGCCGCCGCTGTTCCTTGACGCCTGGGCCGGCGAGGCCGTTGGGCAGAGCGAGCACGAGAGTGAGAATCAGCAGGCCCAGCGCCAGCCGCCAAAGCGGCACCGCGCGCAGCAGCAGGTCATACAGCCCGGTATAGGCCAGCCCGCCCAGGATCGGCCCGCTCGCCGCCTGCACGCCGCCGAGCAGCACCATCACCAGCGCGTCCACCGAATGCGGGATCGCACCGTAGGTCGGGAACACCGCGCCTTTCGCCTGTGCGAACAGCCCGCCGGCGAGACCCGCGAAGGCGCCGGACAGGGTGAAGGCGGCCAGCCGCAGGGCCGCGACGGGCAGGCCAAGGGCCGCGGCGCGGATCGGGGCGTCACGGGTGGCGCGCACCGCGCTGCCGAGGCGCGCGAAGATCATGCGGCGCAGCAGCAGCGCGCCGCCGAGGCCCATCGCGAGGGTCAGCCACCAGGTCCCGGCACTGCCGAGGCCGGCGCGGATGCCGAGCATGCCGTTGTCGCCACCGGTGAGACCCACCCATTGGATGGCACCGGCCCAGACGATCTGCGCGAAGGCGAGGCTCAGCATCGCCAGCACCACGCCCTCGCGCCGGATGATCGCCGCCCCAAGGGCGAGGGCGATCGCGCCGGGGATCAGCAGGGCAAACACCAGGCCGGCGGCGAGCGAGAGCAGGGGCGGCAGGCCGGTGTGCATCATCCCGCCGACCGCGTAGGCGCCGAGCAGAAACCAGGCGGCGTGGCCGAAGCTGGGCATGCCGCCAATGCCCATCGCCAGCTGCAGGCTGGCGGCGAACAGGATGGCGATGGCGGCCTCGGTCAGGATGCTCAGCCCGTAGCTGCCCACCAGCCACGGAGCGGTGGCGGCCAGCAGCAGGGCGACGAGGAAGAGCCAGCGCATGATCGGGCCCGCAGGGCGCAGACGCAGAGGGCGCTCGGCAGCGGCCTGGCGCGGGGCAAGCGCGCGGCCGAGCAGCCCGTGTGGGCGCAGCGCGAGCACCAGCGCCATCGTGGCGAAGGCGATCACCAGACTCGATTGCGGCAGCCAGAGCGCGCCGAAGGATTGCAACTCGCCGATGAGCAGGCTGGCCAGCGCCGCACCGCCCAGGTTGCCCAGCCCGCCGACCACCACCACCACGAAGGCGTCCACCACCAGGGGCGCGTCCATATTCAGGCTCGCCGAGCCGTTCGGCAGGATTAGCGCGCCGGCGAGGCCCGCGAGGCCCGCGCCGAGTGCGAAGATCGCGGTGGCGAGCGGGCCCTGGCGCACGCCGAGCGCTGCCGCCATCTCGCGATTTTCCGCGGTGGCCCGCAGGGCGCGGCCGAGTGAGGTGTAGCGGAGCAGCCAGGCGAGGCTGAGCCCGGTGAGACAGCCAACGGTGATCAGCACCAGGTCCCAAACCGGCACCCGGGTCTGCCCCAGCAGAACCGCGCCGCGCTGCCAGGCCGGGCGGGGCAGCACCAGATCCTCCGCGCCCCAGAGATATTGGATGAGGTCCGCGGCGATCAGCACCAGCGCGAAGGTGGCGAGCAGGGCGAGCAGTTCGGGCGCGGCATAGAGCCGGCGGATCACCATCCGCTCGATCAGCGCGCCAAGGCCGGCGACCATCAGAGCCGCCAGCACCGCGCCGAGTGCGAAGCCCAGCGGAGCGATCCCGAAGAGCCTGGGCGGCATCAGCGGAACGATGCTCCAGGCCAGATAGGCGCCAAGCATCGCCAGGCTGCCATGGGCGAAATTCACCACCCGGCAGACGCCGAACACCAAGGTGAGGCCGGCGGCGAGCAGGAACAGCGTGGCCGCGCTGGCGAATCCCGCCAAGATGGGGCCCGCCAAGGTGGGGCCGGCCAGCAGCGGGCCGAGGACGGCGGGACCGATGAGCTCGCTCACGCGTCCAGCCCGGCGGGAGCGCTCACCTCACGCCGGGCGGAGCTTGCGCACCATCTCATCGGGCGGCAGGGCGGATGCGCCGTTGGCATAGTGCCAATCCACCATCTTTCCCTGACCGTTGGCCACCGCGAGTTTGCCGACATAGGTGCCGAGGGTGGATTGGTGATCCAGCGCGCGCCAGCTGCAGCCGCCAAACGGGGTGGCGAAACTGGCACCGCCAAAGCCCTGGGCGAGGGCCGACCCGCCCAGCTTGCCTGTCTTGCTGATGCCGGCGGCGATGCCGCTGATCAGCGCGTGGCCGACCACCGAGCCCATGCGCGGCGCCTCGTTGAAGCGGGCGCGATAGGCGGCGACGAACTCGGCGTTTGGCTGGGATGTGTCCTGGTCCCATGGATAGCCGGTGACGATCCAGCCTTCTGGCGTTTCCTCACCCAGCGTGGCCAGATATTCCGGCTCGCCGGTGAGCAGCGAGACCACGGACCGCGCCTCGAACAGGCCGCGGCTGTTGCCGGCGCGCACGAAGGCGGTGAGGTCGGCGCCGAATGTGACGTTGAAGATCGCATCGGGCTTGGCCTCCAGCAGGGCGGCGACGGTGGCGGGCGCGTCGATATGGCCCAGCGGCGGCAGCTGGTCGGACACGAAGGTCACATCCGGCCGCGCGGCGCTCAGCAGCTGCTTGAACCATTTCACCGCGGACTGGCCGTATTCATAGTTCGGCGCGACGGTGGCCCAGCGCCGAGCGGGTAGCTTCGCCGCGTCCGCCAGCAGCATCGCCGCCTGCATGTAGGTGGAGGGGCGCAGGCGATAGGTGAAGCGGTTGCCCTTGTCCCACACCAGCGCGTCAGTGAGTGGCTCGCCGGCGACATAGAGCGCCTGGCGGGAGGCCGCGAAGTCGGCGAGAGCGAGGCCGACATTGGAGAGATAGCCGCCGGCCAGGATATCCACCTTGCGGTCGTCAAGCAGTTCGGCGGCAAGGCTCAGCGCGGTGGCGGGTTGGCCGGCATCGTCGCGGCTGTGCAGCTCAAGAGGGCGGCCGAGCACGCCGCCCTGTGCGTTGATCTGCTCGACCGCGAGCATCAGCCCGTTGCGATAGGGCACCGTGAAGGGGGCGGCACCGGTGTAGCTGTTGATTTCGCCGATCAGGATCGGTGCCTCGCCGGCGGCGCGGACGATGGCGGGGGCGGCGAGCAGGCCGACGGAGGAGAGCAGCAGGGTGCGGCGGCGCATGGTGTGGTCCTGTGATGGCTGTTGATCTGACCATGTGCGTCGGCCCGATGGGCGGTCAAGGCGCTGGGGCCTGGTGTTGGACAAAGGGTCGATGGCACAAGGGCTGTTTGATATATGCTTAACGCTAAATAAACCGATGGCGGACCAATTGGCATGGGGTCGGCGGCTGCGGCCGCAGGCGGTGCCGGCGCAGGATTGCAGAGAGGTCCGAGCTTTACAGGGAAAAATCGGGGCGGCGCGAATGGGTATTTATGAGAATGAAACGGAAATATAATCAAAAATTGGAATGAGAACGTGACATTTCCAGATAAGCAAATATTTTGCGGTCTGTGCGAACGGGGCAGCCCGGCGATGGGGGCGGGGCTGGGTCAGACGGCGCGCTGCTGCAGCCAGCCGCTGCAGCGTTTGAAGGTGATCCAGCCGATCGGCAGGCTGAGGCCGGTGCCGAACAGCAGGATCAGCGGTTGCAACACGATGAAACCCCAGGCGGCGCTGTCGCCGGAGCTCGGGTCGTCGGCGTGCATATAGGTCAGCATCATGCCGCGCAGGGCGATGAATTCGATCAGGGCCAGCGACACAAAGGTCGCGATCATCGCCATCTGCAGCGATAGCAACACGCGAAGCGCGCGGGACATGATGAGGTGAGGCCCTCCCGGTCGAGCCAGTG
>CAIVDX010000539.1 GCA_903904805.1 uncultured Rhodospirillales bacterium | reverse complement strand
GCTATTGGATATCAACGCAATAACGGAAGGAGAGAGCCCCTGGGCTCTCTCCTTCCGGCACGATGAGGCAACCCTTGTGTTTATGGGGTGTCCACTATGTGACGGGCCCCGCTGTATGGCAACACAGGCTTGAATACGCTTGCGGCAGTCCGCAGCATTGACGCCGCATCACGATTCATCCTTATCCCGCTTTGTGGGAGAGGGTTCAATGGACTTCGTCGACAGACTTTTGAAATGTTCTGACTGTGGCACTGAATTCGTTTTTACTGCTGGCGAACAACTCTTTTTTTACGATAAGCAGTTCAAAAACGATCCTAAGCGGTGCAAGTTGTGTAAAGCCAAACGCGCGGACGCGGGCAAGCCTGCCGGCTCCTCTACAGCGTCGGCATTGCCGTTATCGCGGACCGAAACCCGCACTGAATGTTCAGCCTGTGGCATTGAAACGACTGTGCCTTTCAAGCCGACGCAAGGCCGGCCGGTGCTGTGTCGTCAATGTTTCCAATTGAAGCGCGTGCCCACGGCCGTAGCGGCGGTGGCAACGATGGACTCGCCCGCCGGACAGATTGCGGTGGCTGCGGAAGCGCTGGCCGCTGCGAATCCGGGAGCGGTGATTTCGACGCCCAGCGATGTATCGTCTGCCACGACGGTGGAGATGATTGCGAACGCCCCTGCGGAGTCGCTTGGCGACCTGGCTGGTGCGGTCAAAGCAGATATGGTGAGCGCGGAAGCTGCTGAGGCGTAGAGCCCGGCCTGGCTCGTGCATACTGCTTGCATGGATGAAGTACAAACCAGTGCTCGCGGGCAAAGGATGCTTGGCGACTTCGAGCTGACGTTCTGCTCGGATGGCACGTATTTACTGGATGGCGGCGCGATGTTCGGCGTCGTACCCAAGACGCTTTGGTCCAAGCGCACGGCGGCTGATGCCGACAATCGCATCCTGCTGGGGCTGAACACGACGGTGGTGCGTACCGGTAAGCACGTCGTGGTGATCGAGACCGGGATCGGCAATAAACAATCGGACAAGATGAAAGCGATCCACGGCAACCAGGAGCTGCTGCCGGCGTCGCTGGTTGCGGCGTGCGTGCGTGTGGAGGAAGTGACGCATGTGGTCAACAGCCATTTGCACTTCGACCATTGCGGATGGAATACGACGCTGCATCCGGATGGGTCGGTGACGCCGACGTTTCCGAATGCGCGGTACTTTGCGGCGGCGGGCGAGCTGGCGCATGGGCGGTTGCAACTGGAGCGCGACCGGGTGAGTTATCTGGCGCCGAACTACGATCCACTGATTGCGAGCGGACAGTTGACCCTGCTCGATCCGCAGGGCCGGGGCGGGTTTTCGGCGGACGATGCGCGGCTGGGTACGCCGGACGGGTACAAGCCGGCACCGGTGCAGACGGCGGTGGAGATTGTGCCGGGGATTTCGGTGGAGCCGTTTCCCGGGCATACGGCTTCGCTGCTGGGGGTGCATATTGAGTCGGGCGGCGAGCATGCTTGCTACGTCAGCGACCTGATTCCGACGCACCATCACCTGGATCCGACGTGGGTGATGGGGTATGACCTTGACCCGCTGACGTGCATTGCGGAACGGAAGCGATTTCTTGCGCGGGCGATTCCGGAACGGTGGCTGGTTCTGTTTACCCATGACCATGAGGTTCCCGCGGCTTATGTGGAGTTGAATGAGAAGGGTAAGCCGGTGAAGGCGGACCAGTAGACGGTGGAATCAAGGGAGCTATGCGCGAAGTGGCTGCTGCGAGGTAGGATAGGGGCGTTATGAGTCCTTCGTCTGCGAACAAAGGTGCAAGCTCTTCGATGAAGCAGGGTGAATTGTCGACGGTGGTCGACCACTACATTGGGAAGTCGTCGGCGTTTGCGCAGCCGATCCTTTGGCATCTGCGCGAGCTGGTGCACAAGGCCGTGCCGGGTGTCGACGAGACGATGAAGTGGTCACGGCCGTTCTTTATGTATCGCGGCATCATCCTGGGAAATATTTCGGCGTTCAAGGAGCATTGCAGCTTTGGGCTGTGGGGGGCGGACATCGCGGCGCAGCTGCGGGCCGATGGAATCAACTCGGCTGAGGGTATGGGGACGTTCGGGAAGATCCGGACCTTGAAGGACCTGCCCAGCGACAAGCAGATGCTGAAATACATCAAGCAGGCAGTGTCCTTGCTGGACGATGGGACGCGGACCAAGAGCATCGAGCGGAAGCCGCAGCGGGTGGCCAAGGCGGAGTTGGTGACGCCGCCTGAGCTGGTTGCGGCGCTGAAGAAGAACAAGGCCGCAGAGAAGGTTTTTGCGGCTTTTGCGCCAAGCCATCGGAAGGAATATATCGAGTGGATTACCGAGGCGAAGCGGGACGAGACCCGGGCCAAGCGTGTGACACAAACGGTGGATTGGCTGGCCGAAGGGAAGCGGCGAAATTGGAAGTATGAGAACTGTTAGCGCGGCTGGACGGAAGTCCGCGCCCTCAAAGAAATCCACGAAAAAAAGTGTTGAGCCGCTGAGTCCTGCGATCGGCGATGCGCCGTTGCAGCTCGATCCCGAGGAGTTTCGCAGCCGGTTGATGCCGTGGTATCGCAAGCACGCGCGGGTGCTGCCGTGGCGCGGCATCAAGAACCCGTATGCGACGTGGCTGTCTGAGATCATGCTACAGCAGACGCAGGTGGTGACGGTGCAGGACCGGTTTCTCGAGTTCCTGCGGCGGTTTCCTACGCTGCGGGCACTGGCTGCGGCGAGGGAGACTGAGGTGCTCGCGCTGTGGAGCGGGCTGGGCTACTACCGGCGGGCGCGGATGCTGCATAAGGCGGCGCAGTTTGTGGCACGGGAACTCGACGGGCACTTGCCGGCGACGACCGCGGAGCTGCGGACTCTGCCGGGCGTGGGTGAGTATACGGCGGCGGCGATTGCGAGCATCGCGTTTGGCGAGAGCGTCGCTGTGGTCGACGGAAATGTGGAGCGAGTGGTGCTGCGCCTGACGGGCCAACAGGAGGAGAAGACCAAGGCGGCGCGGGCGCGAGTGGCGGCCGTGGCGCAGACTTTGGTGCCTCCAGCAGGCAGTGGCAAAGGCAATCCGCCGGGGGATCACAATCAGGCAATGATGGAGCTGGGAGCGACGATCTGCGTGCCGCGCGGACCGCTGTGTCTGCATTGCCCGGTGGTGGACCTGTGCCGGACGCGCGGCGAGCATGTGACGCTGAAGCCCGCCAAGCAGAAACAGCGGCGAACGGCGCATGTGTTGATCCTCCGCGAACAGAACGAACGGACCGAGGTGCTGCTGGAGCAGAGGCCGGAGGACGCGAGTTTGATGCCGGGGATGTTCGAGCTGCCTCCGGTGCCGCTGGAGGCGGTTGTGGGGCACGTTCCGGATTTGCGGATTCGTCATGCGATTACGAACACGTTGTACTCGGTGGAGGTATTTCGTTCGGGCGAAGGGTTGGCCGGCGTTGGGCTGATTCACGCGATACCTGCGAAGGCGACCGACCTGCACTGGGCGGCAGTGCAACAGTTGGGGCTGCTGCCGCTGACCGGCCTGGCGAGGAAGTGCCTGGTGCGGATGGGTGTGATGGCGTTGACGTCGCGCTGACGGCCTATACTTTCGCAAAGACGATTTTGCGAGAGGCGGGCATGATGAGG
>CAIVDX010000538.1 GCA_903904805.1 uncultured Rhodospirillales bacterium | reverse complement strand
TGACGGCGTCGAGCTCGCCCTCGGCGAGCATCTTTTCCACCGATTTGTCGTGCGGCAGGCGGGTGGCGCGCAGGCCCTCGGGAAGGGTGAAATCGACATCCTCATCGAGCTCGGTGAACCATTCGACGGAGCGGTGCGGCACGCCGTATTCGTGTTCGAGGATGCCGCGCAGCCAGTGGCCGGCGGTGACGAGGAAGGATTTCAGGCCGATCTTCTTGCCGATGAGATCGGAGGGTTTGGTGATGCCCTTGGTGGTGTTGATGTAGACGAAGCCGTGGCGGAAGCGGCGATGCAGGAACACCGGCAGGGCGTGGAAGGGAAAGCCCTGATCCTTGGCGACGATGTAGCTGGAGGCTGAGGTTTCCGCCATGTCGAAGTCGCGGTTGCGCAGGAAGCGCCAGTGCCGCGTGGTGGAATCCATGTCGGTCAGCACGGTGAGGTCGATGCCGTCGGGCGTCACCGTGCCTTCCTTCAGCGCCTTGGTGATCTCGTAGTCGCCGCAGGCGAGGGTGAGCTGGATGTTCTTGGCCATGATGGTCTCCGGTCAGCGTCCGATGGCGGTGCGGGCTTCGGCCAGCACGGGGACGGGGGTGTCGTAGAGCTTTGCCACCAGGTCGGACAGTTCGGCGCCGCCGACGGGCTTCACCTCGAGGCCGAGCGATTTGGCGGTGGCGAGGAAGTCCGGGTCGGCCATGGTGGCGTCGAACGCGGCGCGCAGGGTGGCGGTGCGCTCCAGGCTCAGGCTGGGCGGGGCGGCGAAGGGGCGGCCGAGTGTCTGGCGGCTGAGGATGAGGCTGAGGACCTGGCGCTGGGCGTCGGTCTCGGCGAGCTCGGTGATCAGCGGCACAGTGGGCAGCTCGGGGTCTGACACGGTGCCCATCTGGGCGAGCAGCACCAGGCGGTGATCGGCGAGCCAGTCGGCGCGCTCCGCCTTCAGGCTGCTCCAGGACCAGCCGCAGCGGCCCTGCACCTCATTGCGCTCCATCGCCAGGTTCATCTCGCCGGTGCCGGGGAAGCCGGTGACGAGCTTGATGTTGGCGCCGAGTTCGGTTGTCAGCATGCGGGCGAAGATGTCGGGGTCGGAGCCGGAGCCTTCGCCGCTGACGACGAGCTGGTGTGTTTTGAGGTCGGCCCAGCGCGTGATGCCGGTGTCGGCGCGGGCGACGCAGAGGCTGGTTTCGCGGGTGATGGAGCCGATCCAGGTGAAGCGTCGGGAATCGAATTTGGCGGCGCTGTTGCCGAGCAGGGGCTCCATCGCCATGCCGCGGGTGAAGATGCCGAACACCGAGCCGTCATGCGGGGCGACGGCGTAGAGATAGTTGGCGAGCTTGAGGCTGCCGGCGCCTGCCATGTTCTCGGCGAGCACGGTGGGGTTGCCGGGCATGTGGCGGCCGAAATAGCGGGCGAGGAGGCGGCCATAGCTGTCATAGCCGCCACCGGCGGAGTAGCCGATGAGGATGGTGATGGTCTCGGCGCGCGCCGGGATGGCGGGCAGGGCGGTGGCGGCAAGGAGGAGGCAGAGCAGGCGTGCCAGGCGCAGGCGCATGAGGGTCCCCGTGAGTTGGCGCAGTGAAGCGCCGATGGGCGCGGAAGGCTAGAGGGGTTTGGGCCGAAAATGGGGTTTGTGCCAATTTTGGGGCAGGGGGTGTGTATGATCTGGTGTGGGATTTATGCTGCAGTGCGGCATTCTTGCATGAAAAAAGTCGCTGGATTAAGAAACTAAAGAGGGTGAATTGTCGGATCAATTTCGGCCGTAGGCCTCCGGTACGAGATATTGGACCCATGTAATGCCCGAGTTTCACCTCCTGACAGCGCGGACCACCCGGTCACTTCTCAAGCTGATGTCGGAGATCGATGCGGTGAGGTCGGCCGGTCTGGCCAGCCCGCAGGCGAGCGTCATGGGCGGCGACGGGCGACTGGACCAGCCGGGGGTGTCGCGGATCATGTTCGATCTTCGCCGCGCCGAGCGTCTTCCAAGCGGCAATTTCATTATGACCTTCGGACGGCCGTCGGTTCCTTCATGGGCCGTGTTCGCGGTTGAACTCGACATCAGTTTCAGCGGTCCGACACGCCTCGTGTTACGTGGCCTGCTGGAGTCGAGCATGGACCATCAGAAATTCATGTCTTCTACCTATCAGCTTTTGCTTGGTCGTCCGATCGATCTGGACGGTCTCGAATATTACGGGACCAAGCTGCAGACCGGAGCAATCAAGCGGCTTGATGCCATCAGCGAGATCGCCGCGTCGGATGAGGCACGCGCGCGCAACGAGCGGATGGTGATTCTCGCGTATCAGGATTTTGAGTCCCTCGCCGCTGATCTGAGGTCTTGAGCGATGGCCGACCGTCCTCGCGCATTGGTGATTTGCTTCTTCCCGGCATTCATGCCGGCCAGTGCGGGAGGAGAGTTGCGGCTGAGCGGGATATATCGTGCCCTTTCCGATCATATGGATGTGACCATGCTCACATCAACGAACTTCGGCGCGCGCAGGGAAGAAATCCACCACACGGCAACGTTTCGCGAGATACGGTTTCCCAAGGATGAGTTCTGGAGCAAGGCATACGCGACGCTTGAAGCATCGGGAATTTCGGGTGATCTGTCGGGCATGGCCTTCGCGCTGGCTGTGAGCAACCCGCTGTGCGAGCTGCGCCAGACCGCGCGCAGCCTTGCCGCGTCTGCCGATGTGGTTTTCCACGAGTTTCCCTTCTCTGAGCCGATTTTTGCCGATGGAAGCTGCGATAAGGAAGTTTATCACTCGCATAATTTCGAAGCGGGGCTTCTCGCATCAGTGGTTGACGGCAAGGGGCTGGATGACTCGTTGCTGAAACTCATTCGGCTGGAGGCGAATCTGTGCCGGCGCGCGAAGCGGGTTTTCGCGACAAGCCAACAGGACGCTGAGCGTTTCCGGCTTTTTCACGGGGTTGAAGCGCAGCGTCTGAGTGTCAGCCCCAACGGGTATGATCCGACCGATCTTGACGTGGTGGTGAGCGCGCGGCGGGGACGTCAACCGAGCGCTCGCCCGCAGCTTCTTTTCACCGGATCAGGGCATCAGCCCAACGTCGAGGCTGCGGCGTTTCTCATCGAGATGGCGAGCGACCTCCCCGACTGTGATATCGTGATCGCGGGTGGTGTGTGCGCGTCGGTGGGATCCTTGCCGGCGCCGGACAATCTTCGTCTTTTCGGGCCATTTGACGCAGCCGAACGGCAGCGCCTGCTGATCGACGCCGATATCTATCTCAATCCGGTGGTGACGGGATCGGGAACCAGCCTGAAGGCGATTGAAGCCTTGGGGGCGATGGTTCCCATGGTTGGCACGGCGGAAGGTGTGCGCGGTCTGGGTCTGGAGAGTGGGAACCACGCCATCATCGCGCCGCGGAGCGAATTTGTCGACGCGATTCGACGCCTTCTTGCCGACCCTGAAGAGGCCGAGGTGATCGCCCGGCAGGGTAGGGATTATGCGCAAGCGGCGTTCGCATGGTCGAGTATCGCCCGCTATGTAACAAACCTGGTGCTTGAGCCCCCGGCCGCAAACGTGTCGCGAGCGGCGCGGCCATTGTTGCTTTGTCTCAACGATTACCATGTCATCGGCGTTTATTCCGGCGGCGCCTCACGCATGGTCAATCTGCTGCAGCATCTGGATGCCGATGTCGTCCTGCTCACGTTTGGGAACCGGTTTGACTTTATCCTGCTTGCGAACGGACTTCTGCATGTGACGGTGATGAAGTCAGCTGCGCATATCGCGTTTGAGCGGGCGGTGAATGACGGACATGATGTAACCATCTCCGATGGTGTCGCCAGCCTTTTTGTCGCCGAAAATCGTGTGATGACTTCGATCATTGGTGATCTTCTCGTGCGTGCCAGTGCTATCGATTTCGAGCATTGTTATATGGCGCCGGTGTTGGATTACGTGCTGTCGATACGCCCAGACATTCCAGTCATCTACAGTGCCCATAATGTCGAGGGGACGCTGAAGCCCGGCCTGTTGCGGTCGCACCCGCTGGGGTCTTGTTTTGCCGCCTTCATCGGCGAACTGGAGGAAATGCTGGTTCGCCGGGCGCATCTGTTGGCGTGCTGCACCGAAAGCGATGCGGCGCATTTCCAGAATCTTGGGGCACGCGCGG
Source organism: uncultured Rhodospirillales bacterium (assembly GCA_903904805.1). Lineage (GTDB taxonomy): Bacteria > Pseudomonadota > Alphaproteobacteria > Acetobacterales > Acetobacteraceae > CAIVDX01. The sequence continues at coordinate 5,454 of CAIVDX010000538.1, read as the reverse complement.
TCGTTGTGCCCAATGGATGCGCTGGCCCGCCAGATTCAGCCGTTGCCGTGGACGAGGCGACGATCCGAGCCCAGCCGGGCGCAATTGTGGGATTTCTTGGCTCGGCGCATGGGCCAAATTTCGATGCCGCGAGCTTCATCCTCAGTGAGCTCGCTCCCGCGATGGCCGACATTCAGTTTGAAATTATCGGTAGTGTCTGTGAAAGCCTCACCCAGCCTGTGCCGGCCAACGTGGCGCTGCTTGGTAGCCTCGATGAGGCAAGCAAGTCGCGGCGCATGTCGCGTTGGGCGATTGGCCTCAACCCGCTGTCCGAAGGTGGTGGTGCCAGCTTGAAGGTTCCGGACTACATGGCGCACGGCAACGCTGTCGTGAGCACGCCGGTTGGCTGCCGTGGCGTGCCAGTCGCTGAGGAGGATTGCGGTATAGTGTGCCAGTTGTCGGGCTTTCAGGCGGCCGTTGAGAGTCTGCTTGTCAGCCCGGCAGTGTTGCAGCGGCAAAGACATAACGCGGCGGAATTCGCTTCCCGGCACTTGTCGTGGTCGGCGGTGAGTGCCCAATACCGCGCTCGGCTCCGCGAGATCTGGCGCGCTCCAACCAGGCGCGGCCAATCGATGCTTGTTGTCACCTATCGCTACACCGAACCCGCGCTTGGGGGCGCGGAGGAATATTTGATCGAGGTGTTGGGCAGGATGCGGCCGCATTTCAGCCGTATCGATCTCGCGGCTGTCAATGTCGGCCATTTGACGAACCATCACCATTTCGCGTCGAAATTTTCGACCGATAACGCGGGCGGATCGACGCGAATCGCCAGCCTGTTCGATCGCGCCACATTCGCCGCACCTGATGTCGTGCCTGAGCAGGTGTTGTTCGATGAATGCCGCGACCTTGAGCGCTATTGGACGAGGGAACAGCAGCATCTGCACGCACCGTTTGCGATGGATCTGCTGCGCAGCGCGCCGCGTCATCCTCGTCTGTTCAGCGGATTTTATTGGCCTGAGAACCATGCAGGCGTTGTGCGCCGCTGGACGTCCACGGAATTTGCCATTCTGATTCCTGGCGACATTCGTGTCGTAAGGTTACTTGGTTGGTCACCGGTCGCAGCTGAGATGACTGTTTCACTGACCGAGCTATTGGCGGATGGCGCAGCGACCACCGCGTTTCGAACGGCGCGTTCGATAGAGGCCAATTTTAGCGTCAGCATTGAGGTCCTGCCATCGTCGACGACCCAGCCGCGGTTGTTGACCTTCTCGGTGGGCGAGTTCCGGCCGGATGGCGACCATCGTGTGTTGGGCGTGCTGCTGGAGCAGGTGTCTGTGCTTATCAACGAGGCGACTGATGAGCCACTCGCGATCTTGACCGAATATTTCGCCGATATTGGCGAGGAGGTCGATCTCGAGATACGGCAGAATTATTTCCCGCGGTGGGTGAGGAACCTGCGGGATGTGGCGATTTCGCGCAGTGATCACGCGGAAAGGCTGTTTCGCGATGTTCGCGGCCCCAATTCAGTTGCGTTGCGGACCTGGATCGCTCAGCACGCACAGGATTACGACACCATTCTGGTGCAAGGTGTGCCATTTGATGTGTTGCCCAGCACCGTGGAAGCTCTCACCGGGCTGCCGCGCCGTCCGCGCCTGGTGGTGCTGCCGCATTTCCATGGCGACGATCCGTTCTATTACTGGCGGCAATATCTTGATGCGTTCAACGAAGCTGATGCCACGTTGATGTTCTCGTCGTCGCTCTCGCAGGTGGTTGATGCCGGGTCGGCCGTGATTGTTCCCGGCGGCGGGGTGCGGCTTGATGAGATCGCCGATCCGGCCGCGCGGCATCATTTTGAGTCGGTCTACCCGCAGCGGCGGCCGTTCTTTCTGGTGCTGGGGCGCAAGACGCCGTCGAAGGGCTATCGGGTGGCGGTTGATGCCTATGCGTTGGCACGCGACGCGGGGCTTGAGTGCGACCTCGTGCTGATTGGGCCCGATGAGGATGGCCTGCCGATTGATGAGCAGGGGGTGACCTATCTGGGGCGGCAGCCGCGTGATGTGGTGCGCGGGGCGCTGGCGAGCTGCGTGGGTCTGATCAACATGAGCAGCAGCGAGAGCTTTGGCATTGTGCTCTGCGAGGCCTGGCTGTTCGGCAAGCCGGTGATCGCCAACCGGGCGTGCTATTCGTTCCGCGATCTGGTGAAGGACGGCCAGACCGGCCTGTTGGCGGGCGATGTGCACGAGCTCGGTGCGGCGATGCAGATGCTGGCGCATAATCCCGGTCTGGCGGCCAGGCTGGGTGAGGCAGGTTTTCTGGATGCGGTGACCAATTATAGCTGGTGGAGCGTGGCGAACGCCGTCACCAAGGTGATCATCGGATAGCGTCGGCGGCCCTGGCGCATTGCGTCTTTTGCCTCCGCGGCGTACACACTCGTGTTAAATATCCCAGTGGAGGACAGGATGGCGCGCATCATCGGTGGCATTGCCAGCTCCCATACGCCCACAATCGGCTTCGCGCTCGATCACAACAAGCAGGACGATCCGGTGTGGGCGCCGATCTTCGAGGCCTATGCGCCGGTGAAGGCGTGGCTTGCCGAGCAGAAGCCGGATGCGCTGGTGGTGATCTATAACGATCATGTGACCAGTTTTTTCTTTGATCACTACTCGGCATTTGCACTGGGCATCGGCGAGAGCTGGGAGGTTGCCGATGAGGGTGGCGGGGCGCGGATGTTGCCGCCGATCGCCGGCCATCCCGCGCTCGCCGCGCATATCGGGGCGAGCCTGGTGGCCGATGAATTCGATATGTCATTCTTCCAGCAGAAATCGCTGGATCATGGCTGCTTCTCGCCTTTGTCTGTCATGATGGATCATGAGCCGACATGGCCGGTGCCGATCATTCCGTTGCAGATTGGAGTGCTGCTGTTTCCGATCCCCTCGGCGAAGCGGCTGTTCAAGCTGGGCCAGGCGCTGCGGCGGGCGATCGAGAGCTATCCGGAGGATCTGAAGGTGTGCGTGGTGGCAACCGGTGGCTTGTCGCACCAGGTGCATGGCGAGCGGGCGGGGTTCAACAACACCGAATGGGACGAAAAGTTCCTCGATCTGTTCGAGAAGGATCCCGAGGCGCTGAACCGGATGACGATCGCGGAATATGCCACCCTCGGCGGTGTGGAGGGGGCGGAGATCGTGATGTGGCTGATCATGCGCGGGGCACTGCCGGCCCAGCTGCGCAAGATTCATCAGACCTATTATCTGCCCTCGATGACCGGGATTGCCACGGCGATCTATGAACATGACGGGCAGGCGATGAGCGCGCGTGAGGCGGCGGATCATCGCGCCCATGTCGGCCATGAGCTGGCCGGGGCGGATCAGCTGGATGGGACCTATCTGTTCAATCACGCGCGCGCGGTGCGCGGCTATCGGCTGAACAACTTCCTGCATGATATGGTGAAGCCGGCGCATCGGCAGGCCTTTGTCGCGGATCAGGAGGCGAGCTTTGTCGCCGCCGGGCTCAGCGCGGAGGAGGCGGATCTGGTGCGCCGGCGGGATTGGCAGGGGATGATGCGCTATGGCGTGATCTTCTTCATGCTGGAGAAGCTGGGGGCGGTTGTTGGCGTGTCGAATCTGCATATCTATGCGGCGATGCGTGGGCAGTCGCTGGAGGAGTTCCAGAAGACGCGCAACGCGCCGGGTGCGCTGTATTCGGTGGCCGGGCGCGATGCGGGCAAGACGGATTGGGACAACAAGGCGGCGGAATAGGCTTCAGGCGACCATCACAACGGGGGACGGCATGACGCGGATAGCGATGATTGTGGCTGCATTGTTCGTGACTGCGGCACAGGCGGCCGAGCCTGTGAGGATCGGCATCACCACCGTGCTCAGCGGTCCGAACGCGGATCGCGGGCAGCAGGAGCATTATGGCTCGCAGCTGGCGCTGGACCGGATCAACCAGTCCGGAGGGCTGCTGGGGCGGCCGGTGGAGGCGTTCTACGGTGACAATGCGGCGAAGCCGCCGCAGGGTCTGGCGGAGACCAAGCGGCTGGTCGAGATGGAGAAGGTCTCGGCGGTGATTGGCGCGCTGGCGACCCCGGTGACCAAGGCGATCATGCCGATGATGATGGAGGCGAAGGTGCCGCTGATCATCGCCACCTCGGCGGGACAGGAATTTGTCGATGCCTCCGGTGTTGGCGGCAATCAGTATGCTTTCAAGACGATCCCGTCGCAGGTGGATATCGCCAAGGGCCTGATCAAATATCTGGCCGGGCAGAAGGTGATGTCGGTGGCGGTGGTGGCCGATGCCGGGGCGTATGCGCACGCCAATCTGGTGGCGATGGCGGAGGCGGCGAAGGCGGCTGGCATGAAGGTGACGGATGCCGTCGATCTCGCCGAGAAGGACAATGATTTCCCCGCGCTGATGGGCAAGTTGAAGGCCGGCGCGCCGGAGCGGGTGATCACCATTCTTGGCGGCTCCACCGGGGCTTTTTTCAAGGCGTATGAGGCCTCTGGCTGGAGCGTGCCGATCACCGGGCGGGTGAATATTCCCGGCGCGATGGCGGCGGTGTCGCCGGATTTCGTGAAGGCGGGTGGGCTGGCGAAGCTGACCGGGGTGGCGGTGTTCGTTGCCGATGACCCGGCGGTGGCGAAGTTCAGCCAGGCCTATCATGCGCATACCGGTCTGGTGCCGACGCAGCGGTCTTTTTATGTGTATGAGGCGACATTGCTGGTGGCGGATGCGATCAAGCGGGCGCATTCGGATAAGCCGGATGCGGTGTGGAAGGCGCTCAAGGCCAACAAGTTCCCATCGATGCTCGGTGGGACCTACGCGTTTGACGACCACAACCACTCCCACACGCCCTTGCTGATCGTTGGCGTGAAGGACACCAAGCAGGTGGTGATCGCGAAAGAGTAGACGGTCTCATGGGTGCGGTGGTTGGATCACCACCGCATCAAAACGTTCAGAAGTTTTTTTCTTCTTTTTTTCAAAAAAGAAGCGCTTGTTCGCTTAGTGATGATGCGGGTGGTGATGATAAAGATCCTGCCGCGTCAAAGGAAGTTCGCTGATCCCCTTTGATCGCCGGCTCGCCACCGTCTGGAAGATCGCGGCGCCGCCGCGGGCGAAGGCGAGCGAGCAGCCGGCGAGATAGATCAGCCACAGCCGGGTTTTTTCCGCGCCGACCAGGCGTTCAGCCTCGGCCCGGTTGGCGTGCAGGCGTTCGGTCCAGAGGCGGCAGGTGTGCTGGTAGTGCACGCGCCAGCCTTCGACGTCGTGAATTTCGAAGTTGGCGCCTTCCATGGTCCAGAGCGTGTGGCCGATGAAGTCGAGCTCGCCGCCGGGGAAGATGTATTTCACCAGGGCGGCATATTCGGCGCGTTTGCGGCGGAATTTTTTGATGCTGGGTTTCGCCGGGCGGGTGATGGCGTGGTGCAGCATGGTGCCGCGCGGGCGCAGCAGGGAGCGCATCTTTTTGAAATAGTCGGC
>CAIVDX010000537.1 GCA_903904805.1 uncultured Rhodospirillales bacterium | reverse complement strand
GGGCTGGTGAGCACCGACATCGAGATCCTGCGTTTGCACTACGCGCAAACGCTGGCCCTGTGGCGCTGGCGCTTCGCCGCCAACCGCGACGCGATCGCGGCGTTGTACGACGAGCGCTTCTGCCGGATGTTTGAGTTCTATCTGGCCGGCAGCGAACTCGCGTTCCGTCGCCAGGGCCATATGGTCTGGCAACTGCAGCTGGCGCGCTCGCAGGAGGCGGTACCGCTCACCCGCGACTATATGCGCGCTGAACAGGCTGGCGCGGATCAGATGGCCGGCGAATGAGGGCGCTTAAACCGCTGTGAGCGACCCCCAGCACCTCAGAGTGCTTTGTGCGACCCGTCACACAGGGGGGGATTTTTGGTGATCTTGCAGCCGCACAGATAGGCGGTGCCATCCTTTTCCGGGGCGTAGGCCATCGGCGTGAAGCCGCTGCCCTTGTGGCTGCCGTCACACAAAGGCTGCGCCTTCGACTGGCCGCAGGAACACCAATAGACCGTCTTGCCGGCCTCCACCGCGAGCGGGAAAGGGGCCTTCTGGGCGCAAACGGGTTCGGACATGCAAAGCCTCCGCGGATGAATGTTGGGCGGATGCTGGCGGCAATGCTGGCGCCGCGCAAGCCGCCGGCGCGCTTTATCTTTCCGCCTCGCGCTTGTATGAACGCCGCGTGTGTCCGCGTAGCTCAGCAGGATAGAGCACAGGATTCCTGATTGGATATAATTGGGCGTCGCGAGGGGAAACCGCGCGGCGGATCCGCTCAAAGTCGGGGAACGCTTCGGTGCGCGCGCACCATGCCGATCCCGAGCCAAGCCGTGGGGCCCTCTCCGCGGAAGGTGTAGAGACTGGATGGGTGGCGCCTGTCGGCCTTGCGGCCCATGGCGAAGGGACAGTCCAGACCACGAACGTCCGCGCTGGCGGGCGGCGGCGAAAGCCGAAGTGGGATGAATCCTGGGGCCGTGGGTTCGAATCCCGCCGCGGACACCACACGACCGTCATCACGACGTCAGCTGAAGACCGGTCAGCCGCGGACGTTTGCGGCGATGCCGCGACGAGGGCTAGGCTGGCGTGGCCCGGCCCCCTGCCCGGGCGAAGTTTCATGGGAGGAACACCAATGCGCTTTTTCGCACCCAGGCTGGCGGCGTTGCTGCTGCTGACGGCCGCGATCGCCCCGGCCCAGGCCGCGGTGACCGAAGATAATTTCTCCGCCAAAAGCACCGGCGATCTGGTGGCGCTGTGCGGCGCGGCCAAGGACGATCCGGCCTTCACCCAGGCGGCGAATTTCTGCCACGGCTACGCGGTGGCGATCGCCCAGGCCGCCGGGGCGCATTCCGGCCGCACGAAACACGGCATGTTCTGCGTGCCCTCGCCTGGCCCCACGCTGAACGATGCCATCGCCGCCTTCGTCGCCTGGGGCGCCGCTGATCCCACGCGCGCCGCGCTGCCGGCACCGACCGGCGTGACCCGGTTCCTGGTGTCCACCTATCCGTGCACGACCTCGAAGCACTGATCGCAGAATAAGAAAGGAACGGCGATGAACATTCGCATTCTGGTGGCCCTGGCCACCGCCTCGGCGCTGGCGCTCAGCGGCTGCGCGGGGATGACCGACACGCAGCAGCGCGCGGCGACCGGCACCATGGCCGGTGCCGGCATCGGCGCGATCGCCGGCGCGATCGGTGGCAATGCCGGCCTGGGCGCCCTGGTGGGTGCCGGCGCTGGCCTCGCCACCGGCCTGGTGGTCGACCACGCGAAGAAGAACGAGCAGGCCGCCTATCAGCAGGGCTACGCCAACGGCCAGCAGGGCCGGCAGTAACCAGGGCGCCGGCCGGAAGCACGGTTGCTTCCGACCGGCCCACCCGGTATGACCGCCCCCTCGCCACGCCCCTGCATGGCGACCGGCGCCGACATAGCTCAGCGGTAGAGCAACTGATTCGTAATCAGTAGGTCCACGGTTCAAATCCGTGTGTCGGCACCATTTGCGTTTCTCACAATCCTGACCAACGCTTCGAACCCGCCACGCGCCTCTGGCGGTGGCGGCGCAGGGTCGCGCTGTTGTCTGTGCGACAAAACGCACGCTACGCTCACGGCGTGCCGCCTGCACGGGCACGCCAATCCGGTGCAATCCGGTGTTAATTGGGGGATTCACAGAATGCTCGACACCGTGGCACCTGCAGGTGCCTACGATCCCGCGACCTATCGCATGCTGAGCTTTCATGATCAGCGCGGCCGGTTTCTCGATGGCAGCGACACGCCGCGCGCCTATCTGGAGCGGTGTCTGGAACGGATCGAGGCGCTGGAACCGGCGGTGAAGGCCTGGGCTTTTCTGAACACCGAGGGGGCACGGCGCGCCGCCGATGCCGCCTCCGCCCGTTATAAAAATGGCGCGCCGCTCTCGCCGATCGATGGCATGCCGATCGGCATCAAGGACCTGATCGAAACCTGCGACATGCCCACCGAATACGGCTCGGATCTGTTTCGCGGCAACCGCCCGATCCGCGATGCGGCGATCATCTATTTCACCCGCCAGGCCGGCGCGGTGTTTGTGGGCAAGACCGTCACTGTCTGCCTCGGCGGCGGGGATCCCTCGATCACCCGCAACCCGTTCGACACGCGCCGCACCCCGGGCGGGTCCTCGTCGGGCACCGCCGCGGCCGTGGCCGCGCGCATGGTGCCCTTCGGCTTCGGCACGCATGGGCGCGGCTCGACCACCCGTCCGGCGAGTTTCTGCGGCACGTTCTCGCTGAAGCCGACCTATGGCTCGATCAATCGCCAGGGCAGCTGGTCTGCCGCGCACAGCCTCGATCACATCGGCTCGCTCGGGGGCACGTTGAGCGATGTGTGGACCACCGCGCGCTTCGCGGCCAGGCATGCCGGTGGCGACCCCGGCCATCCCGGGCTGTATGGCGCGGTCGAACCGCCGGCACCGCACAAACCGGCGCGGCTGGTGCGGCTCGACATGGCCGGCTGGGCGGTCGCCGAGGACAGCGCGAAGGCGGCGTTCGAGGCACGCGTGGCGGCGCTGAAACAGGCGGGCGTGCAGGTGTTCTCGCGCCATGACGACCCGGCGATCGAAGCCTATGAACAGCTGCTCGCGCGGATGTCGCAACTCTGGCAGGCGCTGTATCGATTCGAGATGCGCTGGCCGCTCTATTCCTACCGCGATCATGACGCGAGCAAGCTGGAGGCGCGGCTGTTGCGGGGTCTGGCCGAGGGTGCGAACACCAGCCAGGAGACCTATCGCGCCGCCCTGGTGGATCGCGAACATGCCCGCGCCCTGCACGAGGAAATCGCCAGGCGCTGCGACGGCATGATCACCCTCTCCGCGCCCGGTGCGGCACCGGTGGGCATGGATCAGGGCAATGCGATCTTCAATGAACCGTCCTCGGTGCTGGGCGCGCCGGCGGTGAATCTGCCGATCCTGAGCGTGGACGCCATGCCGCTCGGCCTGCAGCTGCTTGGCCCATGGCATGGCGATGAGCGCCTGGTGGCGGTGGGCCGCTGGATGGCGGAGATTCATCGAACCGCATAGGCTCGCAACGATGAGTGCCGTCGCGTAAGCAGGACGGGCCGCACCACACATGCCGAATCACAGTCGGGAGACACCCATGCGTCTTGTTCGTTTGTTCGCCGGGCTGCTGGCGATGCTGCCGCTGGCCGGAGCACCCGCCGCGGCGGCCACCGAGGGCAAGCGCGTGGCGCTGCTCACCACCCCCAACACCAACCCCTACACGGGTGCATGGACCAAGACATTTCTGAAGGCGAGCGAGCCGCTGGGCCTGAAGGTCACCAACCAGACCTCGCCGTTCGATGCGGCCCTGCAATCGCAGCAGGTTGATGACGCCATCGCGCAGAAATTCGATCTGATCCTGGTGGTGACGATCAATCCGCAGGCGCTGCAGCCCGCCCTCACCCGCGCCAAGGCGGCCGGCATTCCGGTGATCCTGGTGGTCAATCCCGGCCTCAAGAGCGGCGAGGATCTCTTCACCTCGTTCATCGGAGTGGATCAGACCGAGCTTGGCCGGCTGGCGGGAGAGAACATGATCGCCGGGCTGGCCGCGGCGGGGAAGACCAAGGGTCAGGTCGCGGCCATCACCGGCACCGCCTCGCAGCTGAACACCATCCAGCGCATGGAAGGGTTCAAGGCCGCGCTGGCGAAAGCCCCCGGTATCCAGCTGGTGGCCGAGGAGGACGGCAAGTGGAACACCGCCACCAGCGAGACACTCACCTCCGCCCTGCTGGTGCGGTTCGCCGGTCGCGGTGGGCTCGATGGCATCTATGCCATGGCGGACAACCAGGCCGCCGGCAGCATCCAGGCGATCCAGTCCGCCGGGGTGCCGCTCGGGGTCGCCGAAAAGGGCATCGTGGTGGTGGGCAGCAACTGCATGAAGGATGGCGTGGTGCATATCAAGGATGGCAGCCAATACGGCACCAACACGCAGATCCCCACCGATGAGGCGCAGGTCGCCGCCGCCAAGGTGGCTGATTTCTTCAACGGAAAAACCCTGCTGAAGGCCGAATACGTACCGAGCCAGGCAATCACCCGGCAGAACCTGGAGCAGTTCGCGCAGGCCTGCAGCTACTGAGCGCGGATTTGCCGGCCGACCCGCCGCTGTTCGCCATCCGGGGCGCCACCAAGCGCTTCGGGCCCAATCTGGTGCTGCACGATGTGAGCCTGGAGGTGCGGGCCGGCGAAATTCGCGCGCTGTGCGGCGAGAACGGCGCCGGCAAGAGCACGCTGGTGAAGATCATCACCGGCATCCACCAGGCCGATGGCGGGCACATCGCCATCGACGGGGCAGCGTGCGCCATCGCCGCGCCGCGCGACGCACAGGCGCACGGCATCGCGCTGGTGTCGCAGGAGCTGAGTCTCGCGCCCAATCTGTCGGTGGAGGACAATATCTGGCTCGGCTCCGCCGAGGTGCCGCTGTTCCACCGCCGGCGCGCGCTGCGTGATCGCGCCCGCGCGGCGCTCGACCTGGTGGGGCTGACCGACCTGGCGCTGAGCACCCAGGTGGCACGTCTGGGCATCGGTCAGCGCCAGCTGGTCGAGATCGCGCGCATGCTCACCCGCCGCGCCCGGCTGCTGATCCTCGACGAGCCATCGGCCACACTCTCGGATGTGGAAATCCTGCATGTGTTCGCCGCGTTGCGGCAGCTGCAGGCGCAGGGCTGCGCGGTGCTCTACATCACCCACCGGCTCGGCGAGGTGTTCGACATCTGTGACAGCGTCACGGTTCTGCGCAATGGCGAGCTGGTCGGCACCGAAGCGATCTCGGCGATCGACCGCCAGCGTCTGATGGCGATGATGCTGGGCCGCGACCTCGATCATCTCTATCCCGCGCCGACCGCGCCGCGTGGCGGCCCCGGCCTGGCGGTGCGTGGGCTGAGCGTGCCCGGCGCACTGGCGGGCTTCGATCTCGACGCCGCGCCAGGGAGGGTGACCTGCCTGGCTGGGCAGATCGGTTCGGGCACCACCGAGGCGCTGCGCGCTCTGGCCGGGCTGGTGCCCGATGCCACCGGCTCCGCCAGTGCGCTTGGCAGCCGCTACGAACTGCGGGCGGTGGCGCGCGCCCGCGCGGCCGGCGTGCGCTTCGTGTCGGAGGACCGCGCCGGCGAGGGGGTGTTTCTGCGCCTGGATGTGGCAGAGAATCTGCTGTCCACACAGCTGCCTGGCTTCAGCCGGCTGGGGGTGCTGGCGCGCGGGCGGATGCGCCGGGCGGCGCGCGCGCTGGCCCAGGCGGTGGGCGTGGATGACGCGCGGCTGCACTCGCCGGCGGGCGATCTCTCCGGCGGCAATCAGCAGAAACTCGCCTTCGGCCGCCTGCTCGCCGGCGGCGCGCCCGGCGTGTTGCTGATGAACGAGCCCACGCGCGGAGTGGATGTGGGCGCGCGCGCCGAGATCTACCGGCTGGTGCGGCAATTCTGCGCCCAGGGCTGGTGCGTGGTGATGGCCTCCTCCGATCTGGAGGAATCGCTGGGCATCAGCGACGCCATCGTCACGCTGTATCGTGGTCAGGTGGTCGGCCGCTATGCGCGCGCGGACACCGACATCCGCCAGGTGCTGGCCGACATCACCCATCCGGTGGCGGCATGAGGCTCACGCGCCAGCGCATTCCCGGCCTGGTGCGCACCGTGGTGGTGCTGGCGCTGCTCGCCTGGGCGCTGGCCACGCCGGGCTTTCTCTCGCGCCTCAGCGTCAATGCCCTGCTCAGCCAGATCACCTTCGTCGGCTGTGTGGCAGTGGGGATGAGCTTCATCACGCTGAGCGGCAACATCATGTCGCTCGCCCTTGGCGCGACGGCCTCGGCCTGCTCGCTGGTGTTCCTGGGCAGCCTGTCGCTTGGCCCGGCGGCCGCGCTCGGATTGGCGTTGGGCTTCGGCGCGGCGATCACCGCCATTCAGGGCGCGGTGATCGGCCTGCTGCGGGCGAACGCGATCCTGGTGAGCATCGCCGCGCTGAGCATCATCATGGGGCTGGCCGACATCGTCACCGGCGGCCAGCGCATCTATCCGACCGGCGCGCCATTCACCCTGCTGCGGGGCCGCGTGCTGGGGGTGCCGTATGACACGCTGGTGCTGCTGGTGCTCGCGCTGGCCGGCCAGGCGGTGCTCTCCGGCACCAGGATCGGCTGGGAGATGCACATGGTCGGCAGCAATCGCCGCGCCGCCGAGGTGGCCGGCATCGACGCGCCGCGGGCGGTGACGGTGGCCTACGCTCTGGCCGGCTTTTGCGCCGGGGCCTGCGGCATCCTGCTCGCCGCGCGCTATGGCTCGGGCGACATGGAGCTCGGCACCGGGTTCGATTATCGCGCCATCGCCGCGGTGCTGGTGGGTGGCACGGCGATCCAGGGTGGCGCCGGTTCGGTGCTGGCGAGCCTGTTCGGCATGCTGGTTCTGGCGGTGATCGAGGTGGTGCTGCGTCTGCAGGGGTTCAGCGAAAATCTGCAATATCTGGTGACCGGGCTGGTGGTGCTGGCGGTGATCATGCTGCAGAGCCTGGGGGCGCGGCGATGAGGCTGCTGGCGGCTCTCACCCAGCGTGACGCGCGGCCCTTCACCCTGCTGGGGGTGGTGATCGCGGCGCTCGCGCTGCTCGACCATGGCCGCGGGTTTTTCTTTGGCGCGGCCACCGTCTTCAGCATGATGCAGCTGTTCGCCACCTACGGGCTGGTGTCGCTCGGCGTCGGGCTGTCGCTGCTGGTGCGGGAGTTCGACATCTCGGTGGTCGGCATGGTCGGCCTGGCCGGTGCGATCGCGGTGCTGACCGGCGCGCACAGCCCCGCACTCGGCGCGGCGGCGGGGCTGGCCGCCGGGCTCGCCGGCGGTGCGGCGCAGGGGCTGATCATGACGCGGCTGCGGCTGAATTCAGTGGGGGTCACGCTGGGCGGCCTGCTGAGCTTCACCGGCCTGACCTATGTGCTGACCGAGGGGCAGTCGATCGGCTATCCGCGGATGGATGTGGCGCTGGCGTTGAATGCCAATCTGGCCGGAGTGCTTTCGGTGCGCAGCCTGGTCGCGCTGGCGGTGTTCGTGCTGGCCGCGATCGTGATGGCGCATACGCGGATCGGCCGCGACCTGCTGGCCACCGGTGGCGATCGCCGGGCCGCCGCGATCGCGGGCGTGGCCACCGATCATATTCTGATCGGCGTGTTCGCCTGTTCCGGCCTGCTGGCCGCGCTCACCGGTGTGCTGCTGAGCTATGGCCTCGGTGCCGCCTCGCCGGTGGCGCTGTCGGACATGCTGGCACCGGCGGCGGCGGCGGCGATCATGGGCGGGGTGTCGCTGGTGGGCGGGCGCGGCCGGCCCTTCGGCATCGCCGCCGGCGTGCTAATCCTGTGCATCCTGCGCTCCGGCCTCAACGCCATCGGCGTGTCGCCCTATGTGCATGACATCGCGACCGGTGGCATCCTGCTGGCCATCGCCATTCTCGACGCGCCCGATCTCGCGCGCCGCCTCACCGAACGAACACTGCACTGGCAGGAAGGACCACACCGATGACCCAACAGCACCCCTCCTGGTATGATTTCGTGCCCATCCCGGATCGCGGCAAGCTGGTGTTCCCCGGTGGCGCGCAGCTGGCGTTGGTGGTCACCATCAACATCGAATATTGGGAGCAGGATCGGCCCGGCCAGAAGGAGCCGATGTTCCCCGGCGGCCCGGCCACCATCCCGCATGCCCTGCCCGGCGATGTGTGGGACACCGCGAACTGGACCTGGCGCGAATACGGCCAGCGCGTGGGTATCTGGCGGATGATGGAGCTCTTCGACGAGCTTGGCGTCGCCCCCTCCTGCACCTGCAACGGCATGACGATGGTCGAGCGCCGCCGCATCATCGACGCGGTGCGCGAGCGCGGCTGGGAACTGGTGCCGCACAACTGGGTGCAAAATGATCTGCTCACCTATCACGCCCACAATCCCGCCGCCGAGCGCGAGGTGATCGCCCGCACGCTCGACACCTATCGCACCGTGGTCGGGCGCGACGCCACCGCCTGGCTGTCCTCGGCGATCCGCGGCACCCGCCACACCCCGGCCTTCCTGAAGGAATTCGGCCTGCTGGCCTATTGCGACTATCTGAACGACGACCAGCCCTACATGATCCAGACCGTCAACGGCCAGATCGTGTGCGTGCCCTACTCGAACGATGTGAACGACTTCAACATGTTCTCACGCAGCGGCGGCTCGACTGACGATGGCGTGACAATGTTGCGCGCCTGTTTCGACCAGCTGCACCGCGAGGGTGCGCGCAGCGGTCGCATCATGAATTTCGGCCTGCACCCGCATGTGGTCGGCCACGCCTTCCGCATCGGCGCGCTGCGCGATTTCCTAACCTACGCGAAGAGCGTGCCGGGCGTGTGGATCACCAATCGTGAGGAGATCGCGCGGTGGTACATGGGCGTGCACGAACAGCACATCCCGCCGCGGTGACGCGGGTGCGGCGCCCGCATGCAATGCGGCACCGCGCACGCGTCGCACCGCACTCAACACCATGTCGGATCAGACAGACCGGGGCCCCGCATGAGCAACGCAGATATCATCAAGATCGCCGACCTCGCCGTGATCGACCGCGGCAGCGGCATCCGCACATGGCCGCTGGTGGTGCATCAGCGCATTCCCGCCGCCCGTTTCACCACCGGCATGAGTGTCTATCCGAAGGGCCAGGGCGCGCCGATGCATTGGCATAATTGCGACGAGCAGGTCACCCTGCTGGAAGGCCACGGCGAGGTCGAGGTGGATGGGCAGATCACCGCTCTGGTGCCCTATGATTCCACCCACATCGCCGCCGGCATGCCGCACTGCTTTCGCAACACAGGCGACGCGCCGATGCGGATCCTGTGGGTCTACAGCGCGACAATCGTCACCCGCACCTTCGCAGACACCGGCGAGACGGTCGAGCATCTGTCGGCCGCCGATCTGATGGGAAACGCCGCGTCTGACAGTTGATCGCACGCTGGCGGATCAGGCGACGGCGGCAAAGCTGCCGTCTGGCTGCAGGATCTCCAGCACGCCGGTGCTGATCTGATAGAACGCCCCGTGCAGGCGCAGGCTGCCGCTGGTGACGCGCTCGGCGATCCAGGGGAAGGTCATCAGATTTTCCAGCGACACAACGACAGTCTCGTGCTCGCAGGCCAGGCGCAGCGCATCGGCGTCGTCGGAACGGACCTCCGCCCGCGCGCGGGCACGCGTGGCGATGCCCATCCAGGCGCCGACGAAATCGAGCGTGTCAACCGTGGTGCCGTGCAGCAGCGTGTGCACGCCGCCGCACAGCGCATGCCCCATCACCACGATGTCGGGCACCTGCAGGCTGCGCACGCCAAACTCCAGCGCGGCGCTGGTGCCGTGATAGGCCGCATCCGGCTGATAGGGCGGCACCAGATTCGCCACATTTCGGACCACGAACAGCCCACCCGGCGGCGCGCCAAAAATCATCGCCGGATCGAGCCGGCTGTCCGAACAGGCGATCACCATCGCCAGCGGCGCCTGGCCATGCGCGGCGAGGCCCTCATAGGCCGCACGCCGATCCGGCCAGATGGTCTCGCGAAAATTCCGATAGCCCGAAAGCAGCTGCTCCATCGCCGCCAGCTAGCATGAACGCCGCCGCACCGCCACGCGAGCGGCGGCGGCCCGCCCCCTAATCGGCGGAGGCCGCACTCGGACAGGCCTTCGTGTCGAGCGGCATATAGGCCTGGCTCGCCGGAATTGTTGCGATATGCGTCATGTAGTCCCAGGGATATTTGGACTCCGCCGGAGTCTTCACCTGCCAGACCGACACATCATAGAGCGGGCGGCCATCGGCGCGGAGCTCGGTATGGCTGCCGAACACGTCCAACCCGCCATGGCGCAGCTGCCGCATCACCTTGTCGGAGTCCTCGCCGCCGACAGCCTTCGCCGCGCGCAGATAGTTCAACACACCGGCATAGACATAGGCCTGCTCGCGGCCTGGCATCTTGTGCATCTGCGCGAAATAGCGCTTGCCGAACGCACGCGTGGTGTCGTTGGCATCCCAGTAGAAGCTGTCGGTCACATACAGGCCCTGCGTCTCCTGCAGACCCAGCGCATCAATATCGTTCGCGTAGATCAGCAGGGCGGCAAGGCGCTTGGTTTTGTTCAGCCCGAATTCGGCGGCCTGCTTGATCGAATTGTCAGTGTCGGACGACGCATTGGCAAAGGCCACGACCTGTGCATCAGACGCCTGCGCCGCGACCAGGAACGAGCTGAAATCGGCATTGCCCATCGGCGCGCGCACGCTGCCGGACACGGTCCCGCCGAGTTCGGTGATCACCTTGGTCGCATCGGCCTGCATCTGTGTGCCAAAGGCGAAGTCCGCGGTGATGAAGAACCATTTCTTCAACCCCTGCGCGGCCAGCGCGCGCACCGTGCCCTGCGCGAGCGACGATGTGTCATCGGCGAGCTGGATGGTCCAGGGCGAGCATTGCTCGCGGGTGAGTGCGGTCGTCAGCCCACCTGTTGTGATCAGGATCTTGTGCTTCTCACGCCCCACCGATTGCACCGCCAGTGCCACCGACGAGACGGGAATATTGACGATCATGTCGACCTTTTCCTGGTCGAACCATTGCCGCGCGATGTTGGCCGCGATGTCCGGCTTGCTCTGCATGTCGCCGCTGAGAATCTCGATCGGTTTGCCGTTGATGCTGTTGCCGAATTCCTCCGCGGCCAACCTGGCCGCCATCACCGAGCCAGCACCTCCGGTGGATGACGCGTAGCCCGACATGTCACCCAGCACGCCGATCTTCACGGCCGTCTCGCCCGCCTGGGCGGCGCCGGCGAGCAGGGTTGTGGCGAGCAGGCAACGGGCGAGAGTGCGTGACATGATGATAGCCTCCACGGTGGGTGTGCGTTTCTTGTTCAGGCAAGTTGCCGCTTGAGACGACGCCAGATATCATTTCGGTATTCGGTGAAGCGCGGCGATGTCTTGATCGCTTCGTCATCCTGCCAGCGCGGGCGCGGCAGGTCGATGTCGATATCGGCGATCACCTGGCCAGGTGAGCCGCCAAACATGATCACACGATCGGCCAGAAACACCGCCTCATCCACACTGTGGGTGACGAACAGCACGGTTTTCATGTCTGTTTCCAGCAGCTTCAACAGATCAATCTGCATCAGCTCGCGGATCTGCGGATCCAACGCGCCGAACGGCTCATCCATGAACAGATAGGTCGGCGCGACACCGAACGCCCGGGCAAGCCCGACGCGCTGCTTCATCCCGCCGGAGAGCTTGTGCGGGTAGAAATCAGCGAACCGCTCAAGACCAACCTGGGCAAGCGCGCGCTGGGCGAGGTCGGCACGCCGCGCCTTCGCCACGCCCTGCAATTCCAATGGAAATTCGACATTGCCCAACGCGGTGCGCCAGGGAAGAAGATTGAACTCCTGAAACACCATCGCGCGATTCGCCGCAGGACCATCGACCCGCACGCCATCGATGCGCACCTCGCCATGGCTGGGCCGTACCAATCCATTGGCGATCCGCAACAGCGTGGTCTTGCCGCACCCCGAGGGCCCGAGCAGGCAGACAAAGCTGCCGGCAGCGATGCTCAACGATACCTCGCCGAGCGCCTGGAACACCCGGCTGCCATCCTGATTTTCATAGCGATGCGATATCGCATTGATCTCGATCGCCATGGGCCTATTCCTGTGCATGGCGCCACGGCGCCAGGCGCGTCTCAAGCCAGCGCAACGCCGCGTTGAGAAGCACACCCGCCGCGGCCAGGATCAGCACACCCACGAACACCTGCGCGGTGTCATACATGCCGCCGGCCTGGAAGATCAGATACCCAAGCCCCTTGGTGGACGCATAGATTTCCGCCACCACAACCATCACCAGGGCGCGCCCCACGCCCAGCCGCATGCCCGCGATGATGAACGGAAGCGAGGCCGGCAGCACCACCTTGAGCAGAATCTGTCGCTCATTCGCCATGAAGGAATGCGCGGTCTCGATCAGCTTCTTGTCGACCTGGGCAACACCCGATTCCGTGTTCACCACCATGATCACCACCGAACCAAGAAACACCAGCGCGACCTTGGACGCGAGCCCGATGCCCAGCCAGATGATCAACAAGGGCAGAAATGCCACCTGGGGCGCGGCATTCAGTGCGGTGGTGAATGGATCAAGACTGGACCGCAGCAATTCCGACCGCCCCATGGCCAGCCCAAGCGGCACACCCACCAGCACCGACAGGCCAAATCCCAGGCCGGCGATCTCCGCCGACGCCAACAGATGCGGCCAGATCGACCCGTCAGCGATCATGCTCAGCAATTTGTCGACGATCTCAACAGGGCTCGACACAAACAGCGGATCGATCCAACCCAACCGCGCGGCCAGTTCCCAGATGGCGAGCAGGCCGAGCAGCACGCCCCAGCGCACGATTCCCGCAGCGCCACCGCGCCGCCACCAGCGCATCAGGCCGGAGGCTGGTCGGGCATCGGCAATACCGAGAACCCCATCGCTCATGGCACCGGCACCACACCTTCGGCCGCCAGTTCGGCATTGGCCTTCTCGGCAAAACTGAAATCGAACACACCGGATGGCGCCGGCAGTTGCGCCGGTTTCAGCTCCATCATCGCGCCACGCAGCGCGATCTCCTGCTGTTGAACATCCAGGGGAATGGTTCCCTGCACTGCCATCAGCGTGCGCAGAATGTCATATTCGCCCGCAAGCTCTTCCGGCTTTGCCTTCATGTAACCAGCGAAGCGGGCCAGCGACTCTGCCCGATTGTTGCGCGTATAAATCATCCCCCGCCGCGTCGCGCGCACGAACCTGATGACCAGATCGGGATGATTGCGGATCATCGCGTCGGATGTCGCAAGACCATTGAAGGTGGAGCGCACATCCTCACGCAGATCGACCAGCAGGCTCGCATTCGCCAGGCCGCCCGCGGCCCGCAGAATCTCCACATCGCCAGGATGCAGCAGCGTGGCCGGCAGCGATCCACTTTTGACCATCGCCAGGCGCGTGCCGAGCGAGGACCCAACCGGAATGAACGCCACGAAATCCGACGGCAAAGCCTTCGCCTGCAGGTAGTAGCGGATCCCGATCTCACCGGTGTCGCCACGACTCACCACACCGATCGGCAGGCCCTTGAGATCTGCAAAGCTCTTGATGCGCACCTGTGTTGACCAGACCTGCCAATCCGGCCGGTCGTCGCCCACCAGAAGCACCTTCAACTTCGCACCCTTCAGAATGGCGCTGATCGCGGTGGAGCCAGAGGTGGTGAATTGCACGCCGCCCGAAATCAGCGCGGCCGTCGCCGGCCCGCCACCGGTCTCGCTGAGCTCGATGTCGATCCCCTCCTGCTTGTAAAATCCCCTGTCGATGGCAGTGAAGAGATAGATGTAGGAGCCGTTGAGATTAGGGTAGGTCACCGCGACACGCTCGGCCCGCACGAGCGTGGGCAGCGCAACCAACGCGCACAGCACGACGCCGATGCGCCACCATGTCAAAACGGATATGTGTGTTTGACCTCCCATCGCGGCAGTCCGGCTCAGGTCTTTGGTGGAATGGGACGGCCGGCGATCAACCGCAGCGTATCGATGAGTTCGCTGTCATTCATGTCACCCATGCCGTGCGCATCCATCTGGGCAAACACCTCGATGGTGGCGCGACCCAGCCGCGACTGCTCGCCACAGGCCTCGATCAGTTCGACCCCATAAGCAACATCCTTGATCCGCATATTGCCTGAAAACTGAACGGGGTCTTCATGCCTGTTCTCCGCCATATAGCGCGAGTGGCGAATCACGTGACCGCTGTTGGTGTTTCCGGTGGAGAAGCAATGCGCGGCGACGCGCAGATCAATGCCCGCCGCCTCGCAGGCCGCCATTCCCTCGGCGGTGGCGGCGACCTGCACCGCGCCCATCACGTTATAGATCAGCTTGAAGGTGATGCCGCTGCCAACCGGGCCGAGATGTTGCACCTCGGTTCCGATCGCCATGAACACCGGGCGCAACGCATCGACATCCTCCGCGGCGCCGCCGGCAAAAATCTTCAGCTTGGCGGCCTCCGCGGCGTCCGGCCGGCCGGCGACAGGGCAATCAAGAAAGCGCAATCCCTTCGCGCTGGCCTGTGCCGCCAGATCACGCACCCAGTCGATCGAGACGGTGGACGCCTCCACCGCATAGGCGCCCGGCTTCAGCGTGGCGCTGAGCACGCCCTGCGGTCCGGTCCAGCAGGCGCGCGAGGCAACATCGTTGGTCAGGCTTGAGACGATCAGATCAGCCCCCGCCGCGGCCTGCGCCGGCGTATCCGCCAACGTCGCGCCAAACTCGGTCAGCGGGCGGGCCTTGTCGAGCGTGCGGTTATACACCCGCACCTGATGCCCCGCCTTGAGATAATTGCGGATCATGGCGCTGCCCATCATGCCGGCGCCGAGAAATGCGATGGTCGTCATGGAGGTGCCGTCTCTTTCAGGATGCGCCGTGTCACGGCTCGCGGGTGATGCACAGGCCTTCGAGCGCAAGGCCATAGGGAAGCAACTCGCTCATCCGCCGGCGCAGCTGCTCGACCAGCAGAAGACGCGTGTAGCGCCGATTGAGTTCGGGTTGTTTCATGATTTGCCGGGCAAGTTCCCACGCCCGCGGGAGCAGCCCCTCGCGCGGCAGGATCTCGTTCACCGCCCCAGCCTCCAGCGCCTCGCGCGCCGTCAGCACCTGGCCGGTGAGCAAAAAATAGCGACCGCGATTGAGGCCGAGCACCATCGGAAACACCACATGCATGCCATCGCCCGGCACCAGTCCGCCCACGAAATGAGCGGAATCCTGAAAGCTCGCACTCTCGGTGGCCAGCACAATGTCGCACATGATCGGCATCTCCGCATGACGCGCCGCCGGCCCGTTCACCGCGGCGATCATCGGTACATCGATCGCCAGAAGATTGCTGAGAATCCGGTTCGATTCCCACCCGAGCTCACCCCAATCATCGGCATTCATGTGATGATAGGCGGCATTTTCCTTCGGCTCGGCGACGGGGCCGGAAAATTCATCGCCGGCACCCGTCATGATGATGACCTGGTTCTCGCGGTCCCGGCCGATATTGTGGAAGGCCTCCTCCAACTCGGCATGCGGCTGACGGCCCCAGCGCAGCGGACCGCCATTGGTGTGCACGGTGATCTCGAGAATGCCATCCTCGCGACGCATCCGGATCATCTCGTACTTGTCGCGATAATCCTCGAAGCGCGTGCGCAGATTTCTGATGTAGGCGGGCTGCATGTATGTCGTTCCGGCCGGTGGCGATTGGTTCAGACGAACACGCGGGTAGCGTGCCGTTCGCGGATATCGTCGAGCACATCGAACGATGTGATCGGCGGATAGGCGTTGGGATCGGTGATCACATCGAGCACGGTGGTTTCGTTACGCGCAAGTGCCGCCCGCAGCGCCGGCAGGTAGTCGGCCGGATCCTCGATGCGCACACCCACACAGCCGCAGGCACGCGCGATGGCGGCGTGATCGACAGGCGAGAAGAAGACATTGTCGCTGTGGCGATCGAACTTCACGTCCTCGGCGTCTTTCTGATAGCCGAGCACACCGTTGTTCAGCACCGTCAGCACGATCGGTGTCTGCCGCCGACGCGCGGTCTCCAGCTCCGACCACACATGGGCGAAGCCGCCATCGCCGACAACGCAGAGCACCGGGCTGTTGGGTCGCGCCGATTTGGCACCGATCGCCAGTGGCAGGCCCCAGCCCAGGCCCGCCAGGCCACGCGGCATGATAAAGCGCATCCCTGCCGCCAGCGATTCCAGATAGCAGGCGAGCCAGACAGTTGAATAGCTCGCATCCGCCACCACGATCGTCTCCGGTGTCATCACACGGCGCAGGTCCGCGCAGAGCCGCTCCGGTCGGATCGGGCTTGCATCGGAGACCTCAAGCTCCGCCACCGATGCCGCCATCACGGCCTTCGCCTCGGCGATCCGGCGCTCGATGTCCGGCATTGGCGCGCGTGCGCCGCGCAGCCGCTCCAGCAACGCCGCCAACGTGAGCTTCGCATCACCCGCCAGACGCAGCGCCTCGTAATTTCGCCCGATCTCGCCACCATCGAGGTCGATATGAATGAATGTCGCCGTGGGTGGATACAGCTTCCAGCTGTCGGTGCCGTTCTGGTTGGTGCGCGTCCCCACCAGCAGAATCACGTCGGCCTCCGCGATGATCTCGCGCATGCCGCGCCCCGGCGAGAGCTTGCCCAGCGCGTATCCGGTCACACCCAGCGACAGAGGGTGGCGCTCGTCCACGCTGCCCTTGCCCATCACTGTGGTCATCACCGGGATCTCGCACTCCGCCTGAATGGCCGCGAGCTCCGCGCAGGCGCCGGAGAGATGCACACCGCCACCGGCAACGATCAGCGGCAGCCGCGCGCCGGCGAGCAGCTCGGCGGCCTGCTCTATCCGTGCGGGATCAGCCATCATCCGATCCAGCGGAAAGCGGCCAAGATTGGCATGGCGTGCCGTGGGAACCTCGATCTTTTCCAACAGCATATCCGCCGGCAACAGCAGCGCCACCGGCCCCGGACGCCCCGAGGCCGCGGTCGCGAACGCCATGTCGATGTAATCGGCGACGCGACTTGCCTCGCTCACCCGGCGCACCCATTTGGTGCATCCCTGGAACAACGCGATGTGATCCAGTTCCTGGAACGCATTGCGGTCGGTCTCGCGACGATTGACATCCTGCACGAGAGCCACGATCGGCACAGACACCTTCAGCGCCTCGGCCAGACCCGGCACCAGCAACGTGGCGGCCGGCCCGTTTTGCGCCGAGACCACACCAACCTTGCCGCTCACCCGCGCATAGCCATCAGCCATCGCCGCGCCGGCATTCTCGGTGCGATAGGTGAAATGCTTGATCTGGATGTCTTCCGCGGCGTGCAGAACGGCCGAGGGAAGGCATTGCGAGAACATCACCTCCACGCCATGCCGCGCCAGACAATCGGCGATCAGTTGCGCAACGGATTGCAGGCGTGGCGGCGGCATCTGTGGTGCTGACATGGCGTCCTGTTCCCGGACTTCGACGTTTCCCGTCCGTCATGGCGGTGCCGCCACGCAGACCCGAGCAGTGTGGTCCCGGGCGAGATGTTTGGCAAACACGCCCGTCCGCCGCACAACCGCCATCGACAGGCCAGCCGGGCCAACTATGCTGGCCCCACTGTCGACGCGGAGTGCCCATGATGCCGTTCTGGTT
>CAIVDX010000536.1 GCA_903904805.1 uncultured Rhodospirillales bacterium | reverse complement strand
GCGACAATCGCGCGGCGTTCAACGGCATCGGTCTTGGGCGCGGGCTGAGCGCGGTGGAGTCGCCCTGGGGCGTGACCTACAGCTTCACCCGTGCGGACGGGCAGCAGCGCGTGCAGCAGTTCGGCATGCCCAACATCTTCCACATGACCGCTTTGCCGACCGACCCTGATATCGGCTGGCAGGAATCATTGTTCTGGTGGGTGCCGATCGATGAGCGTTGCCATATGCAGTTCAGCCTGCATCGGGTGCCCGCAGATGGGGAGCGGGCCGAGCGCATTCATGCGCGCCGCGAGGCCCGGCGCAGCGTGATCGACCAGCCGCACCAGGCGCTGTGCGAGCGCATTCTGGCGGGCGAGCTCACCGTGCGCGATATCGACCGCAGCCGTGTCGATCTTGTCAGGCTGCAGGACGATATCGCGCAGGTTGGGCAGGGCCGCATCTATGATCCGTCGCGCGACCATCTGGGGCTGGCCGATATCGGCGTGGTGACACTGCGACGGCTGTGGCGGCGGGAGCTGGAGCAGGTGGCGAGCGGCGCGACCACGACCGCGTGGAGGCGCGAGGGCGATCTCGGCGTGCGGGTCTGGGGCCTGCCGGGAGAGGCGCCGCGCGACCCCGCGATGGCATCGACTGGCGCGGTGCCGAGGATTGTTGATGTGAGACCGTTCGTTGAGATCTCGGTGCAGCTGCGCGCACTGCACGGCACCGCATGAACCCGCCGCGCCTCAGCCTCGCGGAGCGTGATCGTCGTTGGACCGGATTGCGAGCCATCATGGCGGCGATGGATCTCGAGGCGATGGTGGTCGGCAGCTTTCAGGGGCGGGAGCGGCTTGAGTCGTATGTGATCGATGATTTTCTTGATTCCGTGGTGGTGCTTCCGCGGCGGTCCGCACCTGTGCTGCTGGCGTTTTCCACATCGCGGGTCTCGCGCGCCCATGAGAGCGCGCGGCGCGGTGAGGCTATCTGGGTGGCGGATATCCGCATCGATGGCGGCGGTGCCGGTGTGGCCCGGGTGCTCGCCGAGCGGGGCATTGCCGCCAGCCGGATCGGCCTGGTCGGACTTGGCCCGACCGCGCCGGGGGAGATGGAAGGCCTGTTGCCGCTGGGCTTTTGGCGCAATCTTGTCGCGTCGGCGGCGGATGCGGAGTTTGTTGACTGCACCGGCGCATTCACCGACTTCGTGCTGCTGAAAAGTGCCGAGGAGCTGGCGCTGATGCGCTACGCGGCTGAGGTCAGCGAGGAGGCCAGCAGGGCGATGATCGAGGCCTGCCGGCCCGGCGCCAGCGAAGCGGATGTCTATGCCGCGATCATGCACGCGGTCCATCGGCGGGGCTGCGGCACACGCTATCCGTTCCTGAGTTTACAGTCCGGGCCTGACAATATTGCCTGGGGCGAGCCACGCTGGATATTGCGGGCCGAGCCGCCGCGTGGCCTTGAGCGGGGCGACCTGGTGCAGGCGGAAATCCACACCCAGTATGGCGGGCAGGAGGCGCAGGTGCAGATGTGCGTGGCACTCGACCCCGTTTCGGATACGGTACGACATTGCGGGGCGGTGGCTGGCCTGTCATGGCAGGCGGGCCTTGCGTCGGTTCGCGCTGGCGCCACCATTGCCGATGTGGTGCGCGCGATGGCGGGGCCGATCGCCGATGGCGGCTGCTGGTCGAAAACTCCCTTGGTGCACACGACGACGTTTGGCGCGACCGGCTTCACCGGTGTCGGCCGCGAGCAGCTGCGCGGCAGCCGGGAGGAGGCCATCGAGGGGCAGGTACGGGTTGGCGTGCGCCGCGGCGAGCTGGTGCTGCGGCCTGGCATGTGCCTTGAGCTCGAGCCGAACGCCTGCATCGGCACCGTGCGTGTGAATATCGGCGGCATCGTGGTGGTCACCGACGACGGTGCGGATTGCCTGAACGATCTGGCGACACGGGTTCATCATATTGGCTGATCATCGCGGGAGATTTCCGACCATGCGTAGACTGCGTCGCGGGCTGACGGCATTGACGATGGCTCTTGGCCTTGCGGCCGGTGCCCAGGCCCAAAGCCTGCAGAGCGTGACCTATCTGCTGCCGGCTCCCTCCAACCTGCCCGCCTTCGGGCCCTGGATCCTGGCGCAAAGCCGAGGCTATTTCAGGGAAGAGGGCCTTGATGTGACATTCCAGGTGGCGCGTGGCGGGGTGGATGTCGCCAAGCAGGTGGGTGCGGGCAATGCGGTGATCGGCGGCGCGATTGGCGACACGCCGATCATGGTGCGCGCGAATGGCGTGCCGGTGAAATCCGTGGCTGTGCTCGGCGGGTCCGCGCTGATGCAGCTGGTGATCAATTCCGACAAGGGGGTGAAGGGCATCGCCGATCTGAAAGGTCGCACCATCACAACAATGGCCTACCAGGACACGACCTTCTTCGCGCTGCTCGGCATGCTGGCAACGGCGGGCCTGAGCAAGAACGACGTGAACGCGCAGGCGGTCGGGCCTGTCAATGTGTGGAAATTGTTCGCCGCCGGCCAGGCCGATGCGATGGCATCCACGCCTGATTGGACCTACGAGGTTCGCAAGACCAATCCCTCCATGAATCTGCAGGTGATCCCGTCGGACAGCGTGTTCAAGAGCATGGCGCAGGCGATCATCGCCTCGGACGACACGATCGCGAAGAACCCGGAGCTGGTCCACCGGCTGGTGCGTGCGACCTTGCGCGGGATGAAGGCGATCATGGATGATCCGGTGTCTGCCGCGAAGGATTACGTGAAGGCCTCACCGGATCATGAGGACGAGTTGGAGGGCATGACCGATGTTTTCCGTGGCTTCGACCGTTATGTCTATCCGGGGCAGAAACAGCTTGGCGCGATGGATGCCGAACGCCTGGCCACGCTGCAGGATTTTTATCTGAAGCAGGGTATCATCGACCATGCCTCACCGGTGAGCGAGCTCTACACAAACCAGTTTATCCAATAGGCTCGGCGGGGCCCACGACGCGGTCGATGATCCAGTTGTCCATCGCGTGCACGATCTTTTCCTTGGCGGAGAAGCGGCCGGGCCGGGCCAGCGGCGAACGCAGTCCGCGTTGTTGCAGCTCGCAGATGCTGTCGTCTTCGGGCAGGGTGATGTCGACACGGCGGTAGTAGCGCGCGGCGATCTCCTCGAAGTCGGCGCGCTCGGTGCGCGATTTCGGGAAACAATAGGTTGCCGTCACCTCGGTGCTCTCCGGGCCGAGCGGGGTGCAGACCAGCGACCAGATGGCGTCCACCGCGATCGCCAGCATCGAGCTGGGGTAGATCAGCAGGAAGCGGCTGCCGGCCGCTGAATCGCCTGCCAGCGTCTCGATCGGTGGAAAACCGCTGTCGCCCTGGAGCAATGCGCGGGTGCCCTCATGCCGTTCGTAGATCGAGACGACCTGGCCCGGGCCGGGATCCTCCGGCATGTTCACCACCTTCTGCTTGCTGATGGTGGAACGGTGCACTGTGGAAATGTGATAGCCCTCCATGAAATTCTCGACCCAGAGTTTCCAGTTGCAGGCGACGATCGTGCGGCTGACGCGCGTCGCCACCATCTCCTCCAGGCGATAATGCGACAGGCGCCCGGGCAGGTCACCGAGCCAGGCGGCCAGCGTCGGTGCCGATTCATCGAGGCAGGCAAACAGAAATCCGCCCCAGTCAGCACTGCGCACCTCGATCAGCGGATAATCCTCAAGCCGGAAATCCGCGGTCTGCTCCATGCCGCCGGCGCCGCGGAGGCTGCCGTCCAGCGCGAAGATCCAGGAATGATAGGGGCAGATGAAGGAGCGCAGATTGCCGCTGCCGCTCACCAGAGGCGTGCCGCGATGGCGACAGGCGTTGGCGAACACGCGCACCGTGCCGTCATTGTCGCGCACCGCCACCACGCCGGCCTCGCCGAGCGTGGCGGTGAAATAGTCGCCGGCGGTGGCCAGTTGATCGAGGCGGCCGATCAATGTCCAGCCGCGGGCAAAGATTGTTTCCAGTTCGCGGCGATAGAAGGCCGGATCGTGATAGCAGACGGGTGGCAGGCCGCTCGCATCCAGCAGCGGCTTGCGCAGGTCCGCATAGGTGGCTTGGTCGAACAGGTCGGGCATGATCGCTCCAGTTTCCTTGGCAGTCACGATACAAGATCCGTGCCCGGCGCCCGCCTCACGCCCTGATGGCGGCGATCAGATGCGCGAGCAATTCAGGCAGGGCCAGCGGCGTGGCATCGCCGCCGCCGCGTGAATACACGCCGCCGACACGCGAGACGGTGCAGCCCATGCGCACCGCCAGGCGTTCGCGGGCATCATGGCATTGCGCCAGGGTGGGCAGGCAGGCGATCCGCAGGCTGTCCGGCAACAGGTCGTTCGCCCCCACCAGGGGCAGGCGCCCGCCGGCGACCGCGCGGCTGCGCACGACCTTGTTCGCCGCGCGCTCATCGGCGGCAACGACAAAGCTGCGATGGGTGAGGCCCGGTGCCACCCAGGAGATGCGGCGATCATATACGCCCGCGAGCCGCTCGACGACGGCCGCCACCCGGCGCGACATCTCGTTATGCATCGCCACATAGGCGGCACGCTCGGCATCGCCCCATTTCCATTGCGTGGGCGAGATTTGCACGGCGGTGCAGTCGGCCCGCCAGGGCGAGACCGCATTGCCACGATTTTCAAACAATCCGGGATCGTCATAGGCGGAGGCGGGGGAGCCCTGCCCTTCCCACTCGGTGATGTGCTCATAGGGAACCAGCCCCAGCGGTTCCGATACCACCGCGCGATGCAGCACGACGCCCGACGCATCGCGCAGCGGAGCGAGGCTGCGCAGCTCCGGCGGGGCGTCTGCGGGCAGGAGCGGGCCGTCTGCCGTCGGTCGGAAGCCGGCGTCGCTGAGCGCCTGGTTGATCCGACGATGTTCCGTGCTCATCGGGTAGGGCTTGGTCTTGGTGCAGGGCATCAGCAGCAGCACGCGCAGCCGCCCATCAGGCAGGACAGGCTCGTAGCGGTCGAGAAAATCGAACCAGGCGCGGATTCGCGGATGGGTCAGCGCATCCACATTGTCCTGCGGGCTGTAGAGGCAGAGGCTGTCGTCAAGCTGATAGGGCGGCCTGATCTTTTGGCGGGATTCGAGAATGCGCGCCGCCCTGTCTTGAACATTCACCAACTGTCTGGACCTGAAATCACGTGATTGATGGGCTGACCGACGCTCGCGGTTGTCGAAGCAACGCATGTGCCAGGGCGGTCTTGTCGGGCGCGCGCGTTTGGCGCAGCCTTGCGCAAAACAAAGCGGTCGCCAAGCGGCAGATGAGCTGGCCGCGCGACGGGATGGGGGAGCGAGCGGCATGGCACCACGACCATGGACGAAGAGGATTGCGGGGACAGAAGGGATTCGCGGGGACGAGGAGCAGGTTGCCGGCGGTGGCATTCTGCATCGGCGCGCGCTGCTGGCCGGCGGCTTGACGCTGGCCGGCGCGAGCGCCGGCACGGCCTCCGCGGCACCGCTGGTCGATGCCGAGTGGAGCACGCACCAGGGGGCCAACGTGATGCCCTATGGCAGCCGCTCGAAGTTCGAGCGCGGCGCGCAGCGCATCCTGTCGAACCCTGACGGACAGCCGCGCACCCAGCATGCGCGCGTGCCGCATCAGAGGCTGCAGGGCACGATCACGCCGAGCGCGCTGCATTTCACCATTCTGCATAACGGCATTCCCGACATCGATCCGGACCAGCATCGGCTGGTGATCCATGGCATGGTGCGCCAGCCGGTGGAATTCAGCATGGACCGGCTGGCGCGCTACCCGATGATCACGCGCCCCACCTTCATCGAGTGCGGCGGCAACAGCGGGCCGATGTTTTCCAACGTGCCCGTGCAGGCCACGCTGCAGCAGCTGCATGGCCTGTGTTCGAATGCCGAATGGACCGGCATTCCGCTGTCGGCGCTGCTTGATGAGGCGGGGATCGCTCCGAAGGCGAAGTGGATGATCGCCGAAGGGGCCGACACCGCGCTGATCACCCGCTCGGTGCCGTTGAAGAAGGCGTGGGATGATGCGCTGGTGGCGCTGTATATGAATGGCGAGGCGATCCGGCCTGAGCAGGGCTACCCG
>CAIVDX010000535.1 GCA_903904805.1 uncultured Rhodospirillales bacterium | reverse complement strand
CGGCGTCGATCAGCAGCGTCTCGGTCGCCCCGCACACGCCGGTGCGGCGCATCTTCGCGTTGGCGAGCACCGCGCGCGCCATCGCCGGATCGGCTGCGGAATGGATATAGGTGTGGTTCAACCCCTCGGCATGCGCCAGCACGGGAATCCGCGCCTCCGCCTGCACCCGCTCGACCAGCGACTTGCCGCCGCGCGGAATGATCAGATCGATCTTGCCGCTCGCCCCCAGCATCGCCGCCACGAAGCCGCGATCGGTCGTCGGCGCCTGGGTGATGCACCCCGCCGGCAGCCCCGCCGCGCGCAGCCCATCATGCATGCAGGCCGCGATCACCGAGGAGGAATGAAAACTCTCCGATCCGCCGCGCAAGATCACCGCGTTGCCGGATTTGATGCAGATCGCGCCGGCATCCGCGCCCACATTCGGCCGGCTCTCATAGATCATCCCGATCACCCCGATCGGTGTCGCCACGCGCTGAATGCGCAGACCATTCGGCCGCGTCCAGTCGGCGAGAACGCGGCCCACCGGATCGGGCAGGGCGGCCACCTCCTCCACCCCCACCGCCATCGCCTCGACGCGCGCGGCCGTCAGCGTGAGCCGATCCCGGAAGGCGTTCGACCCGCCATATGTGTCGAGATCGCGCCTGTTGGCATCAAGGATCTCCGCCGAGCGCGCACGCAGCGCGGCCGCCGCCGCGATCAATGCCGCGTTGCGCTGCTCACCCGGCGCGCGCGCCAGATCATGCGTGGCCTCGCGCGCATCATCGGCGGCGCGGGTCAGGGCGAGGTCAAGAGCCTGCTGATCCATTCAACCAATCCTACAGCAACACGAGATCGTCGCGATGGATGATCTCATCGCGCCCGCGCCAGCCCAGGATCGCCTCGATGCGATCCGAGCGATGGCCCGCCAGGCGCCTGATATCCTCGGCATCATAGGTGGCGATGCCCCGCGCCAACGCCGCCCCATCGGGCCCGGCAACAACAACCGAATCGCCCGCGCCGAACAGCCCCTCGACGGCGCGAATGCCCGCCGGCAACAGCGACCCGCCCTTGGCCAGCGCGCGCGCTGCCCCCGCATCCACCACCAGCGTGCCCGCCGGCTGCAACCCGCCCGAGATCCACGCCTTGTAGGCCGAACGCCCCTCATCGGCGGGCAAAAACCAGGTGCAGCGCCCGCCATCGAGCAAGGCGCGCAGCGGATGGTTGGGATGCCCCAGCGCGATCGCCATCGCGCATCCCGCCCGCGTGGCAATGCCGGCGGCCACCAACTTGGTGCGCATCCCGCCCGACGAATAGCCAGGCGGTGGCGCCCCGCCCATCGCCTCGATCTCCGCGGTCAGCGTCTCCACCACCGGAATGTGCGTCGCCGAGGGATCGGTCTTCGGATCGGCCGTGTAGAGCCCATCAATGTCGGAGAGCAGCACCAGCGCATCGGCCTGGATCATGCCGGCCACGCGGGCGGCGAGGCGATCATTGTCCCCGAACCGGATCTCCGAGGTCGCCACCGAATCATTCTCGTTGATGACCGGAATGCAGCGCAGATCGAGCAGCGTGCGCAGCGTGTCGCGCGCATTCAGATAACGTTGCCGCGCCTCGGTGTCCTCCAGCGTGAGCAACAGCTGCGCGGCCGTCAGCCCATGCCGCGCGAGCGCATCCGTCCAGGCCTGCGCCAGCCGGATCTGCCCGACCGCGGCGGCCGCCTGCTTCTCCGCGAGCGAGAGTTTCGGCTGCGTCAGCCCCAAGGCCCGCCGCGCCAACGCGATCGCGCCCGAGGAGACCACGATCACCTCCACGCCAGACTCGGCCAGGGCCGCGATATCGGCGGCCACAGAGTCCAGCCAGGCCACACGCGGTGTGGCGGCCTGCGCATCCACCACCAGCGCACTGCCGATCTTCACCACCAGCCGGCGCGCGCTCGCAAGGCTGGGCG
Source organism: uncultured Rhodospirillales bacterium (assembly GCA_903904805.1). Lineage (GTDB taxonomy): Bacteria > Pseudomonadota > Alphaproteobacteria > Acetobacterales > Acetobacteraceae > CAIVDX01. The sequence continues at coordinate 3,088 of CAIVDX010000535.1, read as the reverse complement.
TGAGACTCATGCCGCGCGGTCCCGCCGCGACTGATGAATGGTGTCCATCATCACCCGCACCACCTCGGCCACGCCCTCGGTGGTGATCGCCGAGATCACATGCACAGTCTGGCCGGATGCGCGCGCCAATGCCGAGCGCCGGGCGGAGAGCTCGCGGGGGCTCATCGAGTCGGATTTGTTCAGCACCAGGATCTCGGGCTTGTCGACCAGGCCGCCGCCATAGCCCTCCAGCTCGGCGCGGATGGTGCGCCAGGCATCCACCACATTGCCGGCCGCGCCATCGATCAGATGCAGCAGCACCGCGGTGCGCTCCACATGCCCCAGAAAGCGCGTGCCCAGCCCCGCCCCCTCATGCGCGCCCTCGATCAGCCCGGGAATATCGGCCAGCACGAATTCCTCAGTGCCCGACGGCCGCACCACCCCCAGCTGCGGATGCAGCGTGGTGAAGGGATAATCGGCGATCTTCGGCCGCGCGGCCGACACCACGGACAGAAACGTCGACTTGCCGGCATTCGGCAGCCCCACCAGCCCGGCATCGGCGATCAGCTTCAGCCGCAGCCAGATCCAGCGCTCCTCGCCAGGCCAGCCCTTGTCCGCCCGTCGCGGCGCGCGATTGGTCGCCGACTTGAAATGCGCGTTGCCAAACCCGCCATCGCCGCCGCGGCACAGCATGATCCGCTTGCCCAACACATCGAGATCGGCGAGCAGCGTCTCGCGGTCATCATCCATGATCTGCGTGCCCACCGGCACCTTGATCACCACATCGGTCGCGCCCGCCCCGGTGCGGTCCGACCCCGCCCCATTGCCGCCCTTGGGCGCGCGGAAATGCTGCGTGTAGCGAAAATCGATCAGCGTGTTCAGCCCATCGACCGCCTCGAAGATCACATGCCCGCCGCGCCCGCCGGTGCCGCCATCCGGCCCGCCGAACTCCAGATGCTTCTCGCGCCGAAACGCGATCACCCCATCGCCCCCATCGCCGGAGCGGACATAGATCTTGGCCTCGTCGAGGAACTTCATGCTGGCGGTCGATCTGGTTGTTGCTGTGTGGGGAGCAGAGACGGGCAGGGGTCAGAAATGCAAAAAGGGCCGGCGAGGCGCCGACCCTTTTTGGCGGATACGGTCGGCGCGGCAGATTATTCCGCGGCGATCGCCGGCGGAATGACGGAGACCGACACGCGGTCGTCAGCGCGACGGATGAACTTCACATGGCCATCGACCAGCGCGAAGATCGTGTGGTCACGGCCCACACCCACATTGGTGCCCGGCTTCACCTTGGTGCCGCGCTGGCGCACGATGATGTTCCCGGCGATGACCGACTGGCCGCCAAACTTCTTCAGGCCAAGGCGCTTGCCCTCGGTATCGCGACCGTTGCGGGACGAGCCGCCTGCTTTCTTATGTGCCATGGGTGCTGATCCTTACGCTGCGCTGATCTCGCCAACGCGCAGCACGGTCACGTGCTGGCGATGGCCGTTCTTGCGGCGGCTGTTCTGCCGGCGGCGCTTCTTGAAGATGATGATCTTGTCCAGACGATCCTGGGCGATCACGGTGGCGGTCACCGTCGCGCCGGCCACCACGGGCGCGCCGATGGTCAGGCCAGCCTCGCCGCCAACGGCAAGAACGTCGGTGAAGGTGATCGTCGAACCAGGCTCGGCTTCGAGCTTCTCGACCTTCAGCACCGCGTTGGGGGTGACACGGTATTGTTTTCCGCCTGTGCGGATGACTGCGAACATCGCCTTGGTATTCCGAAACTGTGGTGCCGCCGCCCCTGGATCGGGTCGCCATGCCACGGGCACAACGCACCGCCACGACCTGGAGCCTGTCGCGGGGAAGCGGGGTCTATAGCCCAGCCCACACCCCTGTCAACAATTTGCCGCACCTCCCCAGGCGGGGCAGAGGGGCGTGCCGTGCAAGACCGGTTGCACCGACCGTCCCGCTTCTCTAAACACCCCCGGCCACCGCCCCACCAGCCCACACCAGGGGGGCGCGCTCGCCGCGGAGAGGTGACAGAGTGGCCGATTGTGACGGTCTCGAAAACCGTTGTACGTGCAAGCGTACCGTGGGTTCGAATCCCACCCTCTCCGCCACTTCAGCATCCGATCAAGCCGGGTCAATCGTTCGGCATCCACCTCGGTCGCCAGCTTGCGGGCGACATCAAGCTCGGTCTGTGGCCCGAGTTCCAGCGTTACCAGTTCGCTCGCCCGGTGGCGGACGCCATGGGCGATGTAGTCGCCGGCGATGTTGAGGATGCGGCCATCGTCGAGAACGCCCCGGACGACGACATGGGTGTGGGGGTGGCCGGTGTTGTGGTGATCGACCGCAACCCAATCGAGCTTGGTGCCGAGGTCGTTTTCCATCTGCCGCATGAGATCGCGGGTGAAGCCGCGCAGGTCGCTCATCTCGACGGAATCCTCCGGCGCGACGATGAAGCGGAACTGATGGCGGTCTTCCCGGCCACGCTCGATGAAGGCGCGGCCGTCCGCCTCGTTTTCTAAGTTAGAATAAGCGTGGCCCTTCTCGCCGTCGCGGGTCAGATTCCACGCGCCGGCATTGAAACCACTGGCCTTGCCGCCCGTGTCCGGATCCTGTTTCGAGATGTTCGGATCGCGCATGCCCGCCGCGATGAACATGCGGTAACCCCCGAAAGTGTCGCACCACGTGAAGTCGCCCGTGTCGGGGTCGGTGCAACCGCGGTACGCCTTGGAACCTTCGGGCCACTCGGCGATCGCGACGCCCGTCACGACCCAGTCGGGATCGGGAACCGGCGCGGTGCCCTGCGGCGGATTGTCGCCACCGCTCGGATCGGACGCCGGATCCATCATGGGATTGAAGTCGATGGTGGCCAGAACGCGGCCGCCGGGGGACAAGTCGTTCACGTAGCCTTGGTCCGCGCCGCCGATGACCACCTTGAGGGTCGCCGGACTGTTGCCGCGCATGTACAACGTGCCGTCGCTATAGGGCCAGACCAAGCCGCCCGGTCCGGGATACGGGATCGACGGCAGGAAATAATTCACCAACTGCGGGTGCGAGAGGTTCTGCGAGATGTCGACCGTGAAGTAATTCGACATGACCCGGTTGCCACCGGGATCGT
>CAIVDX010000534.1 GCA_903904805.1 uncultured Rhodospirillales bacterium | reverse complement strand
TGTGGGCTGGCGCAGTGCGGGGCCTGCACGGTGATCGTGGATGGCAATGCAGTGAGGTCGTGTGTGCTGCCAGTATCGAGCGTTGTGGGCAAGGATGTGGTCACGCTTGAGGGGTTGAGCGGAACAGACAAGCCGCATCCGGTGCAGCAGGCGTTTATCGATGAGCAGGTGTTCCAGTGTGGGTACTGCCTGAATGGGTGGGTGATGTCGGCGAAGGCGCTGCTGGATAAGAATCCTCATCCGACCGATGCGGATATGGAGCGGGCATTTCGCGGGTTGATCTGCCGCTGCGGCAGTCATGTGGGCATCTACCGGGCGGTGCGGCGCGCGGCCGGCATGATGAAGGAGAGTGTCTAATGGCGCGCATTGAGAAGATCCTTTCGAGAAGAACGTTTATTCGCAACACCGGTGGGCTGGTCATCGGCTTCGGTATCGCGGACATTGCGAACCTTCCGCAGTTGATGGCGCAGGCGGTGGCGGGCGGGGCCAAGGTGGTGACGGGGAATCCGGTGCCCGATGCCATTGGGTCGTGGCTGCATATCGATACCGACGGCGTGATCCGCATCTTTACCGGGAAGATGGAAATTGGCATGGGCGTGGAGACGGCGCTGATGCAGATCGTCGCAGAAGAACTGGATGTTGCGGTCAACCAGGTCAAGTTCGTGATGGGCGATACGTCGCGGACGCCGGACCAGGGTGGCGTCGGCGGCAGCACATCGTTGTCGCAGGGCGCGGGGCCGCTGCGCAATGTTGCAGCCTCGGCGCGCGCGCTGCTGCTGGATATGGCTTCGCAGAAGCTGGGTGTGCCGAGCGATCAACTGGAAGTGGAGAACGGCGTGGTCCGGGTGAAGGGCTCGCCTGAGAAACGAGTTTCGTACGGTGAATTGACGAAGGATGCGAGTCTGCAGAGTTCACTGGTGGTGAGCGGTGCGGGGTCGGCACTTAACGTCAAGGGAGCGGCCAAGCCGAAGGATGTGGCGAGCTACAAGATTGTAGGCAAGTCGGTGCCGCGGATCGATCTGCCGTTGAAGATCACGGGCAAGTGGCAGTATGTGACCGATGTTCGCGTGCCGGGGATGCTGCATGGGCGCGTGATTCGCCCGTCGAGCGTGGGCGCGTCGCTGGTGGCGATGGATGACGCTCCTGCAAAGGGTATTCGTGGCTATGTGCAGACCGTGGTGATTGGGAACTTTGTCGGTGTGGTTGCAGAAAATGAGTGGGCTGCGGTGAAAGCTTCGCGAGCGGTGAAGGTGACGTGGAGCGCGCCGACGCAGTCGTTTCCGGAGCAGGCCAAACTGTATGACTACATGCGGGCGGCCAAGCCTAAGGCGAGCATGGATTTTGTGAAGACTGGCGACTTTGATGCGGGCATGGCGACCGCTGTGAAGAAGGTCGAAGCGACGTACGAGTTTCCGTTCCAGTCGCACGGAACGATGGGGCCGGGCTGCGGCGTGGCCGACGTGCAGCCGGATGGCGTGACGACGGTGTGGTCGGGAACACAGAAGCCGCATGCGATGCAGATCGGGATTGCCGACCTGCTGAAGGTGCCTCGGGACAAGGTGCGCATTATCTGGACGGAAGACTCGGGGTCGTACGGGCGTGCGGGATTTGAAGATGCGGCGGGCGATGCGGTGTTGCTGTCGAAGGCCGTCGGCAAGCCGGTGCGCGTGCAGTGGATGCGCTCGGACATGACGACGTGGGGGTCGAAGGGACCGGCGCTGACGGTCGACCTGACGGCGGGTCTCGATGCGCAGGGAAAGGTTACGGCGCTCCGGTTTACGTCGCGGGCTTTCTCGGGCGCGGAGACGAACTATCTGCCGATCGCGGCCGGGAACTTCCTGGGCACGCAGCTGGCGGGGATACCGAACAAGAATATTCGTGACGAGTTCGTGTCGTGGGGGCATGAGACGGTGGCGTATCCGTTCCCGAACATTGTGGCGAACGGGCATGTGATCGATTCGCTGTATCCGCAGGGTTCTCCGCTGCGGACGACGCATCTGCGCGATCCCGAGGGTCCGGCGGCAACGTTTGCTGCGGAGTCGTTCATCGATGAGCTTGCGGCGGCTGCGGGGGTCGATCCGGTGGAGTTTCGGCTGGCCAATCTTGACGACGCCCGCACCAAGGCGGTGATCAAGATTGCGGCTGAGAAGTTTGGGTGGGACAAGCGCACGTCGCCGATGAAGAAGGCTGCTGCCGGAGACATGGTGAAGGGCCGTGGGATTGCGATTGGCGACCGAGGCGGCACGCGAGTAGCCACGATTGCGGAGGTCGAGGTCAATCGCCGAACTGGCGTGGCGCGGGTGACGCGACTGGTATGCGCGCACGACTGCGGACTGATTGTGAATCCGGCGTCGCTGCAAGGGACGATCGAAGCGAACTTGATCCAGTCGACGAGCCGGAGCCTGTTTGAAGAGGTCATGTTCGACCGCAACAACGTGACCAGCAAGGACTGGATCAGCTACCCGATTCTGCGCGCGGCGAACCTGCCGGACAAGGTCGAAGTGGTGCTGGTCAACCATCCGGAGTTTCCTTCGACCGGAGCGGGCGAGCCTTCGAGCCGTCCTACGACCGCGGCGATCAACAACGCGATCTTCGACGCGACCGGGGTTCGGCTTCGCCAGGGGCCGTTTACACCGGCGAGGATTAAGGCGGCACTCGGGGCTGCCTGAGCGTCCGCGGAGTTCGTATCCGTATTGAAGGCGATCGAGCGGCGCTCCGTTCCGTTACAGGAATGATTGCGCCGGGCATACCGTTACGTCAGGTCTCGATACTCCCAAACAAAGATAGGCCTTTGGCCGACGCCGTGGCAGGAGCCCCTGGCGTCGTGTCATCGTCAACTTCGACATTATTTTGTTGTGTATCGGCAACCGGATGGCA
>CAIVDX010000533.1 GCA_903904805.1 uncultured Rhodospirillales bacterium | reverse complement strand
GCCGATCGTGTTCACCGGGCTGGAGGCCGCCGAGCTCACCAAATACGCCGCCAACGCGTTCCTGGCGATGAAGGTCACGTTCATCAACGAGATGGCCGATCTGTGTGAGAAGGTGGGCGCGGATGTGCACGACATCGCGCGGGGGATCGGGCTCGATGGCCGCATCGGGCGGAAGTTTCTGCATGCCGGGCCTGGCTTCGGCGGCTCGTGCTTCCCGAAGGACACGCTGGCGCTGGTGCGCATCGCGCAGGATGCCGGCGCGCCGACACGGCTGGTGGAGACCGTGGTGGGGGTGAACGACGCGCGCAAGGCCGGCATGGCCGCGCGCGTGGTGGCCGCCGCGGGTGGCTCGGTGCGCGGCAAGACCGTCGGCGTGCTCGGCCTGACCTTCAAGCCCGAGACCGATGACATGCGCGATGCCCCCGCGCTGCCGATTGTCGCCCGCCTGGTGGAGGATGGTGCCACCGTGCGGGCCTATGATCCCGAGGGGATGGAGCAGGCACGGCCATTGCTGCCCGAGGGCGTGGTGTATTGCGCCGGCGCGATGGAGGCGATCAGCGGCGCCGATGTGCTGGTGGTGATCACCGAGTGGAACGAGTTCCGCGCGCTGTCGCCGGCCAAGCTGAAGGCGGCGATGCGCGGTGCGGTGGCGGTGGATCTGCGCAACATCTACGATCCCGCGTCGATGCGCGCGGCGGGCTTCACCTATCACGGCATCGGCCGCGCCAACGGCGGCTGAGGCCGGCGCGGCACCATGCGTCGGCCACAATCAGGGCGCAGGGTGACGACCCCTCGGAGATCGATCATGCGACCCCATCAATTTTCGCTGCTGACCGGCATCCTCGCGCTGGGCGGGTGCGTCGCCCCCTATCCGGAGGGCTATGCCCCCTATGGCTACACACCGCCGCCTGGCTATGCGGCCCCCGCCTACCCAGCATCTGGTTATCCTGGTGCCGGGTATGCTGGACCCGGCTATGCGGGCGGCGGATATGCCGAGCAGGGCTATCCGGCGGCCGCCTATGACGGCGCGGTGGGTGCGGATATGCCGGTCTATTATGAGGGCCAGCCGGCGGTGATCTATGGCGGCCAGCCAATGTTCCTCATCGAGGAGCCGGGGTTGGGCTGGGGCTGGCGCGATCCGCAGCGCCAGTGGCATCCCGCGCCGCAGGGCTGGCACGGGCCGCAGGGCAACCCGCAATATCACCCGCCGCAGGGCGGCGGTCAGCCGGCGAATTATCCGGGTGGCCGGGCCTTTCAGGGCCAGGGCCAGGGCCAGCCGGGCCAGCCGGGCCAGCCGCAATTCCACGAGCAAGGCCGCCCACCGCCAGCACAAGGCGGGCAATTCGCGCCGCCGCAGGGTGGCCAGGCGGCGCCGCCGCCGCGCTCTCAGCCGCCGATGCCCGAGGCCGGGCGCGAGCCGCCGCGGTTTCAAACCCAAGCGCCGCCGCCGCAGCAGCCGCGGCCACAGATGCAGGCCATGCCGCAACCCCAGCCCCATGCTCAGCCTCAGCCTCAGCCTCAGCCTCAGGCGCAGCGTCCGCCGCCGCCACCGCCACCGGCGCGTGAGGGTGGCCATCGCCCCTGCCCGCCGGGCCAGGCTTCCTGCTGAGCGCGCGCCGACGCGGGCACGGTCTCGCCCGCAGCTGACGGGCCGAGCGGATGCGGCCGGGCGAGCCCGGCGCGTGTGGCGCGGCGATGTTCCGAACAATGTTCGCGCTGGCTGACGCGGGGTCGCGGCGGAACACTGCGCCATGCCATTGTTTTGGCGTGGAATCTTTGCCTGTCTGTGGGGTCTGTCAGGTGAGCTGTTGCGCACGGCGCGGCGCGCGGCGTCGTGCCGTCGGCAGGCTGTGCGGGAACGGTGCGTATCTTTATACGTGGTTTTTCTTATTAAAGATTTCGTCTGACATCTAAAAAATAATAGACATCACTGTAACGTGTTTCTAGAATAACGGGATTGTTATTCTGACACCGTCCCATGGCGTGCTCCGCCGAAGGATCGCTTGATGTCCAATCCGCGTGACGACGCACAGCACCACCGCCAGCCGGCGCAGCAGGGCCGCGCGGTGGGCCGGTTGCCCAGGCTGGGACAGGACCTCCTCGGCGCGCTGCGTGCGCGGTCGCGCGTCGGCGGTGGGTTGCTGCAGGATCGCCGCGGTGTCGTCGCGATGGCGGTCGGGATCACTGGCCCGGTCCTGCTGATGTCTGCCGCCATCGGCTTCGAGCTCAGCAACTGGTCGGTGACTGGGATATCGCTGCAACGCACGGCGGACGCCGCGGCGATGGCCGGCGTGTTGAACTACCAGCACCAGGGCACCCCGGTGCAGCAGACCGCCGCGCAGGCGGCCGCCAATGTCGCCGTGCTGAACGGCATCAAGGGCGTGAGCAGCGGCACCTCGCCGACCTGGACATCGGGCACCAGCACGCTGGTGGACGGCAACGTGACGGTGCAATTCGTCACCGGCCCGAAATCGAGCGCCGACACCGCCATCAAGGTGACCGTGAAGCAGACGGTGCCGCTGTATCTGGCGGGCCTCTTCACCACCGCCAGCAGCCGGACCATGTCGGCTGTCGCGATCGCGGAAATCGTCGGCCAGCCCAGCGGCGCGACGGCCTGCGTGGTCGCGTTGAAGGGTGAGAGCACCGGCGTTACCACCGGCAACGACATCACCGACAGTGGAGCCGCCACCATCAGCGGGTCGGGCTGCACGGTGGTCTCCGATGCCGGCGTGTCGCTCAGCGGCAGCGTGACCGTGAACGCCAATATCTACGCCGCCGGCGCGATCAATCTGAGCGGCGCCTCCGGCTATGGATCGGGTTTCAGCGGCAAGGCGAACCAGCCCGGGGTGCCCGATCCGTTTGCCTCGAATACCGCCCTGGCGACGGCGATGACCTCGGCGACCACCGCCACCGGATCCGCCCTCAGCTGCGGCAGCAGCAGCAGCTGCACATTTTCGCCAGGCACCTACAGCAGCATCTCTGTCAGCGGCGCGGCGACCGTCACCTTCAATCCTGGACTCTACGTCGTCGCCGGGGCCATCAGCTTTTCGGGCTCGGGCGCGTCGACCTTCCCGGCGGCGGGCGTGACGCTGGTTGCCAACGGCACCGTCTCCTTCTCTGGCGCCGCAACGGTCACCGGCCTGACCGCGGCAACCGCGGCCAGCGCGGTGAGCGGCGCGATCCCCGGCGTGGTGATCGCCACCAACTCCAGCAGCAGTTCGGGGGCGGTGTCGCTGTCCGGCAGTGCGGGGGTGCCTTATGTCGGGGCGATCTACGTGCCCAACGGCAACCTGTCCATCAGCGGCGCGGCCACCAATGCGTCGAGCGGCTGCTCGGAGGTGGTGGCCTACACCGTCTCGCTGTCCGGCAGTGCGAATTTCTCCTCCGGCTGCTCCTCCTACGGTCTGTCGCCGATCTACACCGGCACCACCAAGGTGGCGCAGGTGGTGCAATAAAGCCCCTGCCCGCTTCAGGCTGGAAAAGCGGTGCCGGTGCGGTCACAGTCATCATCGGCACCGGGCCGAGGGGACATCGATGACGCTGCACCGCCGCCACCTGCTCCGCGTCGCATCCGCCGGCCTGGCATCGGCCACCGCCGCGCTCAACCAACCGGCGCTGGCGCAGCCGGCGATCATCCGGGCGCGCATTCCGCTGAAATTCTCGCTCAACCTGCCCTATAACGGCACCAACCTGGCGTTCCTCTATGGGCGCGAGCGCGGCGTCTTCGCCGATGAGGGCTTCGAGCTCACCGCGATGGACCCGGCCTCCGGTGCGGATGCCACCACCCGCGTCGCCTCGAACACCTATGATGTCGCGTTCAGCGATGTCACCAGCCTGGCGGATTTCCACGCGCGGCAGCCCGATGCCTGCCCGCTCGCAGTGTTCAACATCTTCAAATCCACCCCGGCGGCGATCATCAGCTGGAAAAGCGAGCATATCGCGACACCGGCCGACCTCGTCGGCAAGACCCTCGGCGGCCCGCTGACCGACAACGGCTATCTGCTGTTTCCCTCCTTCGCGCGGGTGAACCATCTCGATCCGGCCGCGGTGAAGTTCGACAATGTGGATCTGCGGGTGCGCGAGGCGATGTTCCTCCGCCATGGCGTCGCCGGGGTGACCGGCTACGATTCCACCGTGTGGCTGAACCTGAAGAATCTCGGGGTGAAATTCGAGGACATCTCGATCCTGTACTACGCCGATTTCGGGCTTGATCTGTATTCCAACTCGATCCTGCTCAGCCGCAAATTCCTGCGCGACCAGGAGGCCGCCATCCCGGCCTTGCTGCGGGCCTGCGCGACATGCTGGATCGAGGCGATCAAGGACCCCGCGGCCGCCACCGCGTCGCTCACCCGCACTGACAAGATGGCGAATGCCGCCATCGAGCAGGAGCGCTTCGAATGGGTGCTCAGACACCAGGTTCTCGGCGCCGAGACCAGCACGCTCGGCCTGGGCGGGCTCGATCCTGCCCGCCTGCAACGGGGCCTGGCGATTCTCGACGAGAGTGCCGGGCGCGGCACACCCACCCCGGTCAGCGCCGTCTGGTCGGACGCCTGGCTGCCGCCGCCGGCCGAGCGCTACCGGCCGCCGCGTTAGGCAGACCGCGCGAGGTCATCCGGCCGACGCAGCGCCTCGACAACGAAATCGACGATCGCGCGCGCCTTGGCGCTGGCCAATCGGCCGGTCGGGTAGATCGCCCACAGATCGATCGGCGGCAATGTCCAGTCCGCCAGCAGCCGGCACACGGTGCCGTTGGCCAGCTCGCGGGCGAACATCCAGTCGGAGGAGATCGTCAGCCCGATATCGGCCAGGACCGCCGCGCGTTGCCCCTCGGCGCTGCTGACGCGCAGGCGGCCGTTCAGCGTCGCCGGGACGGTCTCGCCGCCGCGCATGAAGGTCCAGAGCGCGGCGCGGCCCTGCGAATAGATGACCGCCTCATGCATCGGCAGGTCGGCCGGGCTGAGCGGGCGGCCGGCACGGGCGATGTAGGCATGTGTGGCCAGCACGATGCGCGCGGTGGTCGCCAGGCGGCGGGCGGTGAGCGCGGAATCGGTCAGGCTGCCGGTTCGCAGGCAGACATCGATGCTCTCCTCCACCAGGTCGATCATCCGATCATCCAGGATCAGCTCGATCTCCAGCCCCGGGTGACGCGCGAGAAAGGCTGGCAGATGCGGCACGATGTGCAGCCGCGCGAAGGTCGTTGCGGCGGAGACCCGCACCACGCCGGTCAGCCCCGCGCCCTCGCCGCGCGCCGCCAGCTCGGCCTCCTCGGCCTCCTCGATGGAGCGACGGGCGCGCTCGTAATAGCGATGCCCGGCCTCGGTGACGCTCAAGCCGCGGGTGGAGCGGATCAGCAGACGCACACCCAGCCACTCCTCCAGCTGGGCGATCGATTTCGAGATGGCGGGCTGGCCGATATTGCGCTGCCGTGCGGCAGCAGAAAAGCTGCCGGTATCGACCACATGAACAAAATTCTGCATCGCGGCCAGCCGATCCATCACCAACCCCACGGGACAATGCCGCGCGCGCCGCAGCATTTATTCCAAAGCAGCATAAATCATATCGCGTCAAGCCACCTGCCTCCGCTGCTGTCGATCAGCGATGAAGCCGGCACGCCGATCGTGGCGCACCACTTCACCCAGGAGAGACATGATGCTCACCAACGAGTTCGACCTGCTTGACGCCACCACCGCCGCCCCGGCCGCCGCCGCCATTCTGAACGAGGTGAAGGCGGGCTGGGGCTTTGTGCCCAATCTGCACCGCGTGCTGGCGGTGAGCCCGGCCGCCTTGGAGGCCTATGGCGCGCTGTGGGCCATCGCCGAAAAGACCAGCTTCACCGCGGTTGAGCGCAACGTCGCCTTTCTCTCGATCATCTACGAAAATGAGTGCGACTATTGCATGGCCGGCCACACCAACCTCTCCCGCATGGCCAAGGTGGAGGAGGCGGTGATCGCGGCGGTCCGCAATGGTGCCGCGATCGCCGATGCTCGGCTGCAGGCGCTGCGGGAGTTCGCCGCGCTGATCACCAGACATCGCGGCATGGTCAGCGAGGCCGAGGTCGCCGCCTTCAAGTCCGCCGGCTTCACCAACCAGTCGGTGCTGGACCTGCTGGTGCTGGCGGCCGCCAAGCTGATCTCCAACTACACCAATCACCTCGCCAACACGCCGCTCGACGGCTTCATGAAGGGGGCGGAATGGGTGGTGCCCGGCCACTTGAAGCGCGCCATCTGAAGCGGGCCATCTGAAGCGGGCCTGCTGACTCCGGCCTGCTGACTCCGGCCCTCTGAGATCACCGGGCCGGCCGCCCGGCTCCCACCAGCGTGCCGCTCCGCCCAGCAGGGCGGGGCGGCGCCCTCCGCCAGGACAGCCTGTCATGATCGATGTCTATGCATTCGCCACGCCCAACAGCGTCAAGGTTCCGATCGCGCTGGAGGAGCTTGGGCTCGACTACACGCTCCACGCGGTCAATATCCGCGCCGGCGCGCAGAAGGCCGCCGCCTTCCTCGCGCTCAATCCGAACGCGAAGGTGCCGGTGCTGGTCGATCACGACGGCCCCGGCGGCCCGCTGGTGCTGAGCGAGAGCGCGGCCATCCTGGTTCATCTCGCCGAGAAGACCGGCCGGCTGCTGCCCTGCTCCGGGCCGGGCCGCGCGCGGGTCTTCGAGCAATTGTTCTTTCACGCCTCTGCGCTAGGCGTGGCCTTCGGCAATGCCGGCTATTTCCGCAAACTCGCGCCCGAACAGCTGAAGCTGGCGATCGCGCGCTTCGGCACCGAGGCGGAGCGCCTGATCGGGCTGCTGGATGCGATGCTGGCGAGCCGCCGCTTCGTTGCCGGCGATGAGCTGAGCATTGCCGACATCGCGCATTTCGGCTGGCTGTGGCGGCGCGATTTCGCCGGCGTTTCCATCGAGGGCGCGACCAACCTGCAGCGCTACATCGCCGAGCTCGAGGCGCGCGCGGCGTTCCAGCGTGCTATGGCACGCACCCTGGCACTGGCGGAGGGCTAAACCGATGGGCAGAACAATCATTGTCACTGGCGCATCCAAAGGGATCGGCCGCGCCGCCGCCTCGCTGCTGGCCCAGGATGGCTGGTCGGTCATCGGACTCGCGCGCAGCGCGCCGGCGGATTTTCCCGGCGAGTTCCACCAGGTCGATTTCGCCGACGCCGTCGCCACCCAGCGCCTGGCCGAGCGCTTTGCCGCGCGGGGCGAGATTGTCGGCATCGTCAATAATTCCGGTGCCGCCCGGGCCGAGAGCTTCGGCAGCATCGACCCCGCCGAGATGTTCGCGATGATCGCGTTCAATCTGCGCCCGGCGCTGCAGCTGACCCAGGCGATCCTGCCGAACATGCGCGCGGCGCGCTTCGGCCGGGTGGTCAACATCACCAGCATGGTCACCCGCGGGCTGCCGCTGCGGGCGAGCTACGGGGCCGCGAAGGCGGCGCTGGAGAGCCTCACGCGCACCATCGCCAGCGAGAACGCCACGGCGGGCATCACCGCCAACGCGGTGGCGCCCGGCCCGACCGAGACCGAATTGTTCCGCGCCAACAGCCCGCCCGGCAGCGCCAGCGAGGCCCGCTATCTCGCGCAGATCCCAATGCGCCGCTTCGCCGCGCCCGCCGAGATCGCCTCGGCCATCGCCTTCCTCGCCTCGGAGGGCGCGGGCTTCATCACCGGTCAGACATTATTTGTGGATGGTGGTGCCGGGCTGGGCGCGCCGGCGGCTTCATCCTGAAAAGCTGGCGCGCCCTGGTGGATTCGAACCACCGACCCACAGCTTAGAAGGCTGTTGCTCTATCCAACTGAGCTAAGGGCGCGTGCGGCATCCAATGGCCCAGGCAGGCTTAGTGTGTCCAGTTCTGCGCGCGGCCGAACTTGAAATTGTCGGCATAGGCTTTCGGCTTGATCACCCGAGGCTGCGGTTCCTCGATGTCGAAGGCCAGGCCCTGGCGCTCGGCATAGGCGATGGCCGCCTCGCGGGTGGCGAATTTCAGGCGCACCTGCTTGGCGGTGCCCGCGCCGCCGCTCCAGCCCATCAGCGCATCCGGGCGCATGCCCTCGGTGGGGATGAATTCCAGCACCCATTGATGCGTGCCCGCGCGGCCGGACTGCATGGCGGTCTTCGGTGGCAGAAAAATCCTCGCGCGCATCACCCTGCTCCCTGTCGCTGGTCGGGGCGGCCGGATTCGAACCGGCGGCCTCGTGTACCCAAAACACGCGCGCTAACCAGACTGCGCCACGCCCCGATGCCTGCCCGACGACCCGCGCCAGGCGACGCGGCGGACCCTATTGGCCCGACGCCCCCCGCGCAAGCCCGCGGCCGCCGCGTCATTGCCGCAACAGCCGCGCGCCGAACGGGCCCGAGGACGCTGCGTGGTTGCTTTCCAAACATGCGACTCGTCATCCTTGATATCGTCAGGTCAGCCCGGCCGAGGGCCGTGGCCACCCGATCGGAAACAGGAGGCGCTGCCATGTCTGACCCGCGTCACGACGGCCACACCGCAACCCCCGGCGCATTGGGGATTCGCCTGATCGCCGAACGGGTGGTGGTGCGCATCCAGGGGCAATCCGGCTGGCGCGCGGCCGAGCTCTCGCTCGACCAGGCGCGCATGGCCCGCGAGCATCTGGATGAGGCGATCCTCGCCATCGAGACCGGCGGCTCGATCGCGCCGAACCTGGCCAGCCTCATCGCCTCGCTGCCCGAAGAGCAGGCGGGCGCCTAGACGGACGGAGCGGTTGCGCGCCGCCGGCGATCGACCCCAAGGCGCGTGACCACCGGAGCCCGGCGATGACCGATCCTTGTGCCGACCTGCTGATGCTGCAGCGCCTGGTGCTTGATTTCGCCCATCGTGACCGCGGCGACTGGGTGGCGCTGCAGGCGTTGTTCGTGCCTGGGGCATGGCTGCATCTGTCCTGGTATCAGGGCCCGGTGGAGGGCTTCGTCGCCGCCTCCCGCGCGATGGCCGAGGCCGGCGCGCCGGCCAGCAAGCATCTGATCGCCCCCCCGCGGATCGACATCGCGGGCGCGCGCGCGATCGGCCAGACCGACATCACCATCCTGGTGCGGCTGGCCACGCAGGGCGGCGAGCTCGACCTCACCAGCTGGGCGCGCTTCCATGACCGCTTCATCCGCGAGGCCGGCCAATGGCGCATCGCCGCGCGTGTGGCGGTGTATGAGAAGGACCGGATCGACCCGCTGCCAGGCACCCATCTGGGCGAGGCCTGGTCGCCCGAGCGCCTCGCCCGCCAGCCGGCCGCCTACAAGCATCTCGCGGTGCTGCTGGAGCAGGTTGGACAATCGGTTGGTGCGGACTGCATCGCCGCCGCGAGCCCGGCCGAGCTGGCGCTGTGTGCCCGCGACCGCGCCTGGCTCGCCGGGATGGACTAACCCTTCGGCACCGGCGCGAACAGGCGCTGCTCGACCTTGTCGCCCACCCGAATGTCCAGCCTGCGCGCGGTGCCCGCGGCCACCTCCAGCGTCGCGCGCACCGGCACGCGGCTGCTGATCACCGCCTCGGAATAGGGCACCGCATTCTCCGCGATCGCCTTCACCGTGCCGTCGCCGCCGATGAAGATCATGTCCAGCGGTGCG
>CAIVDX010000532.1 GCA_903904805.1 uncultured Rhodospirillales bacterium | reverse complement strand
GTCAGGAACACGCCAAGCTGGCGCGCGGACAGATCCGGGCCGTCGCGACGCACGAGGGCGACGATGGTTTCGCGCAGCACGCCCAGAAGTGCGTCGGTTGCCGGGTTGGGAGCAGTGGCCATTGTGATGTCCTTTCCAGAACGTATGGTTATTGTTGGTGCCCGGCGCGAACGCCGGACGGGGTCTGACGACTCACATCCGCACAACGGATGAGATGGCGAGATGGATCTGTTGGCGCGGCATTTTTCCGCAGGACGTTGTTGCCGACGACGCGATCCAGGGGAACGTTTCCGTGAGGAGCTTGTCCGGACGGCCGCGTCCCCGGAAGGATCTGATCGGCGACAAGAGCGTTATCATCTCAGCGATTTGGTGTTGCACTGATCGAAGTCAACGGAAATGTTCGCAAAGCGCGGCAGTTATGCACCGCAGACCCTGTGTGTCCGCGCCTTCCGGGCGGCCGGGACGGGATTGATCGTTCCAGCCGAATGTATCGAGATGTACCCAAGGGATTTCTCCTGGCACATAACGCTGCAGGTATAGCGCAGCGACTATTGCGCCGGCAAAAGGTTTTGATGAAACATTGTTCATCTCGGCAACGGGGCTGTCGAGCCAGGAATCATAAGGCTGCCACAACGGAAGTCGCCAGACCGGATCACCGGAATGTGAACCGGCGGCCAGCATGCGCGCGGCCCATTCCTCGTTGTTGCAGAACAGGGCGGGCAAGTCCGGCCCGAGGGCGACGCGTGCCGCGCCGGTGAGGGTGGCGGCATCGATGATGACGGCCGGGTTCAGCGCGGCGACCTCGTCGATCAGGTCGCACAGAACCAGGCGGCCTTCGGCGTCGGTGTTGCCGATTTCGACGGTGCGGCCGCTGCGGGTGCGCACGATATCGAGAGGACGCATCGCGCGGCCGGAGACCGCGTTTTCGACGCAGCCGACGCGCAGCGCGAGACGGATCGGCAGGCCGGCGGCCATCACCGCGTGCGCCACGCCCATCAAAATTGCAGCGCCCGCCATATCTTTTTTCATGCGGAGCATCGCGCCGGCGGGTTTGATGTCGTTGCCGCCGGTGTCGAACACCACGCCCTTGCCGCACAGCGCGATGAGCGGCGCATCCGCGCTGGCATCGGGGCCGGTCCAGTCGAGCGCTGCGACGCAGGGCGCGCGGTCGGCTCCGTTGCCGACCAGTGCGACGGTGGGATAATCGCGCTCAAGCGTGGCGCCGGAGATGATCGTCACGCTCGCGTGATGGTGGTCGCCGAGCGCGCGGACCGCATCCGCCAGTTCCGCCGGGCCGAGGTCGTTCGCCGGGCGGTTGATGAGGTCGCGCGCGAACCAGATGGCGCGGGCCAGTTCGATGCTTCTCTGGTCTGCATCTTTGGGCAGGCGCAGGCGCGCGGGCGGGCGCTTGGCGGCGCGGTATTCGGTGAATCGATATGCGCCGAGACAAAAGGCGAGCAGGGCGGACTGGCGCTCGGGGCCGGTCAGATCATCGGCGATCGCCCATATGCTGCCGGCCGGCAGCTTGTTCGGCAGGTCGCCGAAAGCGGTGAAGTGGCCTTGTGAATTCTTAAGAGTGCCAAGTCCGACCCAGGCGGCGTCGATGCCGTGCGGGCCGGGCAGCAGCGCGAGTTCGCCGGCGGCGGCGGTGAACCCGGTC
Source organism: uncultured Rhodospirillales bacterium (assembly GCA_903904805.1). Classification (GTDB taxonomy): domain Bacteria; phylum Pseudomonadota; class Alphaproteobacteria; order Acetobacterales; family Acetobacteraceae; genus CAIVDX01. The sequence continues at coordinate 4,058 of CAIVDX010000532.1, read as the reverse complement.
TGGTCGAGCCAGGCGGCGACGGCGGGAGACAGGGTGGCGCGGCGCGCGGGCAGATCATCCATGCCGATGGCGTGGATGATCGGCAGGGGCCGGCCGTCGCTGATACCGGCGCTGGCGATATCGTCACTATCGATAAGGCAGTCGAGGTTACGCACTTTTGGTATGATGCCCATACATTCGTGTGTCGAGGTTTCTTGCACATCCCTGACGCCGTTTCGCAATAGGTTTGTTTCATCAAATTGTCGCTATTTGTATAACCGTGTCGTTTCGGGGTTGAAAGCGACAGGAACATTTGGTCTGCCGGCTATGTCCGGGCGGTGGAGCTTGTGTCTGGAAGAGATCGACGAACCCGCGCATAGCTGATCGGCGTATATGCGAAAGGTGGCTTGCGGCGCGGGCGTGAACACCCCATCGTGAGGGCATGGTTGATCGGCCCTCCCGCGTCGCGACCAACGCCATTGGCCCCATGGCCTCCGCCAGCGCGGGGGCGCGGGGTGGCCAACCGATCATGGGCGGGCGGGTGCGCGCGGTGCTCGGCCCCACCAACACCGGCAAGACCCATCTGGCGATCGAGCGTCTGCTGGCGCATTCCTCGGGTATCATCGGCTTTCCGCTGCGTCTGCTGGCGCGGGAGAATTATGACCGCATGGTGGCGCGCAAGGGGGCGGGCAATGTCGGGCTGATCACCGGCGAGGAGAAGATCGTGCCGCCCGGGGCGCGCTATTTCGCCTGCACGGTGGAGGCGATGCCGCTGGATCGGCCGGTGGAGTTCGTCGCGGTGGACGAGATCCAGCTGTGCGCCGATCCCGATCGCGGCCATGTGTTCACCGATCGGCTGCTGCATGCGCGGGGATTGTCGGAGACGATGTTCCTCGGCGCGGAGACCATCCGGCCGCTGCTGCAACGGCTGGTGCCCGGGGTGGAGGTGCAGACGCGGCCGCGGCTGTCTCAGTTGGGCCATGCCGGGCCGAGCAAGCTGGTGCGGCTGCCGCCGCGCAGCGCGATCGTGGCGTTCTCGGCGGCCGAGGTCTATGCGCTGGCGGAGGCGATCCGGCGGCGGCGGGGCGGCTGCGCGGTGGTGATGGGGCGGCTGTCGCCGCGCACGCGCAATGCGCAGGTGGCTTTGTATCAGGACAAGGAGGTCGATTTCCTGGTGGCGACGGATGCCATCGGGATGGGGCTGAACATGGATGTGGACCATGTGGCCTTTGCCGGGCTGTCGAAATTCGACGGGCATCGGCCGCGGCGGCTGTCCAATGCGGAGATCGCGCAGGTGGCGGGGCGTGCGGGGCGCGGGATGCGCGATGGCACGTTCGGCACCACCGGCTCGGCGCCGGCGCTGGCGCCCGAGCAGGTGGAGGCGGTGGAGAGCCATGCCTTCGAGGCGCTGGAGCTGCTGGCCTGGCGGAATTCGGCGCTGGATTTCGCCGGGGTGGATGCGCTGCTGGACAGCCTGATGATGCCGCCGCCGCGGGCGGGCCTGGCGCGCGGCAATGACAGCTCGGATCTGGAGACGCTGCTGGCGCTGGCGCGCGATGGCGAGATCCGGGCGCGGGCGCATCGGCGCAGCGATGTGCGGCTGCTGTGGGAGGTCTGCCAGGTGCCGGACTTCCGCAAGCTGGCGGACGACAGCCATGTCGGGCTGTGCACGCGGCTGTTCCGCACGCTGCAGGATGGCAAGCGGCTGCCGGATGACTGGATCGCCGGGCAGATCGCCCTGCTGGCGCGGCCGGATGGCGACATCGACACGCTGATGCAGCGGCTCTCGGGCATTCGGGTGTGGTCCTATATCGCCGCGCGGGCGGACTGGGTGCGCGATGCGCCGCACTGGCAGGGCCGCGCCCGGGGGGTGGAGGACCTGCTGTCGGACGCGCTGCATGAGCGGCTGACGGCGCGGTTTGTCGATCGGCGGTCGGCGCTGCTGATGCGGCGGCTGGAGGCGGCGGAGAGCCAGACTCTGCTTTCGGCGGTGACCGCGCGCGGCGAGGTGATCGTTGAGGGTCATGCGGTGGGGCATGTCGAGGGCTTTGCCTTCCGGCCGGATGCCGACAGCGAGGGCGAGGCGCGGCGGCTGGTGCTGCGGGCGGCGCGGCGGGCGCTATCGGGCGAGATGCCGCGGCGGGTGAGCGCGCTGGTGGCTGATGAGGATGCTGCGTTCGCGCTGACGGACAATAGCGAGATCATGTGGCATGGCGCGGCGGTCGGGCGGCTGCGGCGGGGGCATGCGCTGCTGCATCCGGCGGCGCAGCCATTGGCCAGCGAGTTCCTCGATGGCGCGCAGCGGGAGCGGCTGCGCCAGCGGCTGCAGGCGTTCGTGGAGCATCATATCCGGGCCGAGCTGGCGCCGCTGTTCGCCGCGCGGGATGTGACGCGGGGCGATGCGACGCTGCGGGGGGTGCTGCATCGGCTGGTGGAGCATGCCGGGGTCAGCGGGCCGATGGAGCTGGCGGCACCGGTGCGCGCGGCGCTGAAGCGGGTGGGTGCCCGGGCCGGGCGGTTCGGCGTGTATCTGCCCGAGCTGCTGAAGCCGCGGGCGATGAAATTGCGGGCGCAGCTGTGGGCGATCGCGCATGGCAGCGCGATGCCGGTGCTGCCGGCGCCGAGCCTGATCTCGATCGCGCCGCCGCCGAGCTGGGATGTGGGTTTCGCCGCCGCGCTTGGCTGGGTGGAGGCCGGGCCGGTGCTGCTGCGGCTGGACATCGCGGAAAAGATGGCGGCCGAGCTGGCCTATGCGGCGCGGCGCGGCGCGGTGGCGGTGCCGGTGAGCCTGGCCTCGCGGCTGTCGGTGAAGGCCGAGCAGCTGCCCGCGGTGCTGCGCGCGCTGGGGATGCGTCTGCTGCCGCCGGCCGCGTTGGAGGAGGGCATGGCGGGGCCGCCGGCGCCGGCGATGATGATGACCCGCCGCCCGGTGCCTCGGGCGATGGCGGAGGTGCCGGCGCCGATCGATGCGCGCCCGGCCAGCGGCCCGTTCGCCGCATTGGCTGCCCTGCGGAAGTAGGTCGTGGCGGCGCTGGACGATGACCAGGGTCTGGACTGGCAGCGGCTTGACAAATGGCTGTGGTGCGCGCGCTTTCTGCGGCAGCGGGCGGAGTGCGCGCGGCTGGTGGCGGATGGGCTGGTGCGGGTCAATCGGCAGCCGACGGACAAGCCGCACGCCAAGCTGCGCCCGGGCGATGTGCTGACCATCCCGCTGGGCGACCGGGTGCGGGTGGTGCGGGTGGTGGCGCTGGCGGAACGGCGTGGGCCGGCGGTGGAGGCCGCCCTTTTGTATGAGGAGATCGCGGCGTAACGGCTGCGCTCCCTTGCGCATCACCCGTCTTGGCGGCATATGCCGCGGGTCCGTCATTCAGCGCCGAAGACTCAGGAGAGCCGAGCATGACCTATGTGGTCACCGAGAACTGCATCAAGTGCAAATACATGGATTGCGTCGAGGTTTGCCCGGTCGACTGCTTCTATGTCGGCGAGAACATGCTGGTGATCAATCCGGATGAATGCATCGATTGCGGCGTGTGCGAGCCGGAGTGCCCGGCCGAGGCGATCCTGCCGGACAGCGACAAGCGCGCCAGCGACTGGGCGGAGCTGAACCGCACCTATTCCGGCCAGTGGCCCAACATCACCCGCAAGGGCGAGCCGCCGGCCGATGCCGAGGATTGGAAGGGCAAGCCGGGCAAGAAGGACCTGTTCTCGCCCGAGCCCGGCTGAGCGCCCGCCTGGCCTGCGCCGGGTGCGTCATCGCGGTGCCCCATAACCCTGGACCATGGCAGGGTTCCCGGCGCGGGGATGACGAAAACGGCTTTTTCTGATATGTCAGTCTCATTGCAGGAGTGCTGCGGCCGAGATGCCGTACCCAGTCGGTCGTGCCATGTTGGTCCGGCCGGGGTGGGGTTTATGCATTCCGTCGGTGACTGAGCTCGCCCTGGCTGGCGATTCGGAGGAGAGACCAGACGGTGCCCACCAAGGCTTCCACGGCGACCCCGACCACCGCTCGCGCGGCGCCGCCGCCGGTCAAGACGGCCAGCAAAACATCGACCGCCAAGGCGCCGGCCGCGAAGGCGGTG
>CAIVDX010000531.1 GCA_903904805.1 uncultured Rhodospirillales bacterium | reverse complement strand
GCTGCCTGTGCTGCGTGGGCGTGGACGGCACGGGCGGGCCGACCGCGGAGCCGTGCGGGGTGTGCGCGAACTGCACCGCGATCCTGGCGGACCGGCATCCCGACGTGATCGAGATGGATGCCGCGTCGCGCACCGGCGTGGACGACGTGCGCGAGATCATCGACGCGACGCGCTTCCGGCCGCTGCAGGCGCGCACCAAGGTGTTCATCATCGACGAGGTGCACATGCTCAGCCGCAACGCGTTCAACGCGTTGCTCAAGACGCTGGAAGAGCCGCCGGCGCATGTGAAATTCATCTTCGCCACCACCGAGCTGCGCAAGGTGCCCGTCACCGTGCTGTCGCGTTGCCAGCGGTTCGATCTGCGGCGCATTCCGCTGGCCGATCTTTCTGCCTATTTCGGCGAGGTTGCGAACAAGGAGGGCGTACGGATCGCCCAGGGCGCGCTCGATCTGATCGGCCGGGCAGCCGATGGCTCGGCGCGCGATGGCCTCTCGTTGCTGGATCAGGCGATCGCGCAGGGACCCGACGAGAGCGGCGAGATCTCCACCGCCCAGGTGACCGACATGCTGGGCCTGGCGGATCGTGGGCTGGTGTTCGATCTGTTCGAGGCGCTGATGGCCGGCAAGCCGGCGGACGCGCTTGCGATCACCGATCAGGCGCATGCGCGTGGGGCGGATCTTGGGCTGGTGCTCGGCGATCTGCTGGAGCTGACGCACACGCTCACCCGCATCAAATCCATCCCGGGCCTGGACCGCGGCAATGATCTGCCGGAGAACGAGCGCACCCGCGGTGCGGCGATTGCCGAGCGTCTGTCGGTGCCGGTGCTGGGGCGCACCTGGCAGATTCTGCTGAAGGGGATTGGCGAGGTGGAAACCGCGCCGGATCGCCGCGCGGCGGCTGAAATGGTGCTGATCCGTCTGTGCCACACCGCCGATCTGCCCTCGCCGGCGGAGCTGATCCGCAAGATCACCGCCGAGGGCGCGGGCAGCGCCGTCTCGCATGGTTCCTCTGCCGCACCGAATGGCGGTGGTGGGGCGCGCGCGATTGCCGGCGGTGGGCTGGCCCGCGCGGTGGCGCAGCCGGCACAGGATGCCGCCCCGGCGCTCGCCACGCCGCGCAGCTTTCGCGACATGGTGAAGCTGGCCGATGGTGTCGAGCCGATGCTGCATGCGCATCTGCTGCATTCGGTGCATCTGGTGCGCTTTGCCCCGCCGGTGGTGGAACTCCGCCCGCAACCCTCCGCGCCGCGTGACCTGGCGGGCAAACTCTCGGCGTTCCTGGCGGAGACAACCGGGGTGCGCTGGACGGTGGCCCTTGCCGCGGCCGGTGGCGACCCCACTTTGGCGCAGCAGGGCAATCTCGCGGATGCCGATCGTCGTGCCGCCGCGCTGACCCACCCGATGGTGCTCGCCATTCTCGACGCCTTTCCCGGCGCCAAGCTGGAGGGCGTGCATGACGCCAATGCGGATCGGTATGGCATCAGCGCGGAGGCCGAGCCGATCTCGCTGGGTGAGCCCGACATGCCGGAGTTCGCGCCGATCGACGCAGAGACCGCCGGCCTTGATGACATCGATTTCTAGGAGTTCTCAGCAATGAAAAATCTCGCCGGACTGATGAAGCAGGCCAGCCAGATGCAGGCCAAGATGGCCGAGATGCAGGCGCGCATGGAGACGATGGAATATGACGGCGTCGCCGGCGCGGGCATGGTGTCGGTGCGGGTGAATGGCCGCGGCGACCTCAAGGCCATCAAGATCGATCCGAAGCTGGCTGATCCTTCCGAGATGGAAATGCTCGAGGACCTCATCATCGCCGCGCACACCGATGCCAAGCGCAAATCCGAGGCGGCGATGGCCGAGGAGATGAAGGCCGCGACGGGCGGATTGCAGCTGCCGCCGGGCATGAAGCTGCCTTTCTAGACCGTTGGGCGGCCCCGAACTCGACCGTCTGATCTCGCTGCTGGCGCGTCTGCCGGGTCTGGGCCCGCGCAGTGCGCGCCGCGTGGCGTTGAAGCTGCTGCAGGACCCTGGCGGGCGCATGCTGCCGCTGGCCAATGCGCTGGCCGCCGCCGCCGCGGCGGTCCGCACCTGCTCTGTCTGCGGCAATCTCGACAGCACCGATCCCTGCGCGATCTGCGCCGACCCGCACCGCGAGCAGGGGCTGGTCTGTGTGGTCGAAGGTGTTGGCGATCTGTGGGCGATCGAGCGCGCCGGGGCGCATCGTGGGCAATATCACATTCTCGGCGGCACGCTCTCGGCGCTGGGTGGCACCGGGCCGGATGATCTGTCGATCGCGCAACTCGTGGCGCGGGTCGAGGCCGGCCAGGTGAGCGAGGTGATCCTTGCTCTGGGCGCGACCGTCGATGGCGCGGCGACCGCGCATTATGTCGCGGATCGGTTGGAACGGTCCGGCGTTTCGGTGACCCGCGTGGCCCAGGGCGTGCCGATGGGCGGTGCGCTGGAGGTACTGGATGACGGCACGCTGATGGCGGCGTTGCGGGCGCGAAGGGCTTTGCCGAAGTAACGGGGTCGGCCAGGGACAGAGCCCAAGGCCTACCCCCACATCTCCGCTGCGATCTCCACGCAGAGCCGCAGCTTTGCCGTCTGCTG
>CAIVDX010000530.1 GCA_903904805.1 uncultured Rhodospirillales bacterium | reverse complement strand
GCGCCACCGGCCCCTGGCAGACCGAGGCCCTCGCGCTGGGCCAGTGCGCCACCCTCACCCACGGCGCGCTCGCCCATATGCGGTTCGTGTGCGCCGGCATGCAGCCTGATGTGGCGAGGATGCGGGCGAATCTCGATGAAACGCGCGGCCTGATCATGACTGAGGCGGTCTCGATGGCGCTGGCCCCCACGCTGGGCCGTGCGGAGGCGCATCACGCCGTGAAAACGGCGTCCGACCGCGTGATCGCCGAAGGCATCGACCTCGGAGCGGCGCTTGCGGGAGTGCCAGAGGTCGCCGCTGTCCTGTCGCCCGCCGCGATTGCGGCCCTCGTGGAACCCGCGTCCTACCTAGGCTCCACCGATGCGTTCATTGATCGAGTGGTCGCCGCAGCCACGGCGCTAAACTGACAAAAGTTCTTTGCTTCTTTCTTCCAAGAAAGAAGAGTCTTCCCTACTGCCTCGGCGCATGATGCCACCCCAACAGCACCCGATCCACCGTCAGGAACACCATATTCATCGCGTACCCGGTCACCGCCAGCATCAGGATCCCCACATACATCTCCGGCACCCGCAGCCCCTGTTCGGCCTGCAGCACGAAATAGCCGATCCCTCCGGTGCCCGCGATCATCTCCGCCACGGTCGCCACGATCAGTGACAGCGCCAAGGATGTTCGCAACCCCACGAAGATCGCCGGGGCGGCGGCCGGAATGGTGATCTCCCACACTGACTGCCACCAGCTGAGGCCAAAGGTCTGCGCCGTCTCGCGCATGCCCGCCGACACCGAGCGCACGCCGGCATAGGCGGCGAGCAGGATCGGGAACAGCGCGCCGATGAACACCACTGATATCTTCAGCGAGTTCTCGATGCCGAGAAACAGGATCAGCAACGGAATAAAGGCCGGGATCGGCACCGGCCGCACCAGCTCCACCAGCGGCTCGACCAGCGCATGGATCAGCCGCACCCGTCCCATCAGCACACCCAGCGACACGCCAACCACGATCGCCGCGGCGTAGCCGGTGAACATATGCGTCAGCGTTTCGCCGAACGAGGCCAGCAGCGGACCGCCGGCCAGCGCCTTGCCCCAAGCCGCCAGCACCACCGACAGGGGCGGCAGAAATGCCGGATCGACGATCTCGTTGATCGACACCGACTGCCAGATCGCCGCCAGCGCCAGGATCACCGCCAGGCCCGGCAGGCGCGCACGGATCGGCGCCAGCACCGCCGCCACCGCGCGTCTCATTCCAGCACCAGCCGCAGCAGCTCACGCCGGTGCGCCAGATACTCCGCGGATTCGCGTGTCTCCACCTGCCGGCGCGGGCGCGGCAGCCCGATGCGCACATCGGCCTGCACCCCTGCCCCGCCCGGGGCGAGCACGATCACCCGGTCCGCCAGATAGATCGCCTCCTCGATGTCGTGCGTGACCAGCACGATGGTGACACCCAGCTCCCGCCAGATGCCCAGCAGCATATCCTGCAGCTGCGCCCGGCTGAGCGCGTCAACCGCGGAGAACGGCTCGTCGAGCAGCAGCAATTCGGGGTCCGACGCCAGCGTCCGCGCGATCGCCAGACGCTGCTGCATTCCGCCCGACATCTGCCACGGATAGCGATCCGCCGCCGCCTCCAGCCCCACCGCGCGCAGATACTCCGCCTCCAGCCCCGCCCCGGCGCGCCGGCCGCCATGAGCATGGCGCAGCCCGAAGGCCACATTCGCCCGCGCGCTCTTCCAGGGCAGCAGCGACTGCCCGTAATCCTGGAACACGTAGCGCACGCCATCCGGCGGCCCCTCGACCGGCGCGCCATCGATGCGGATCAGCCCGCCATCGGGCCGCGCGAGCCCGGCGATCAGCCGCAGCAACGTCGATTTCCCGCAGCCCGACAATGGTCACGAAACTGCCCGGCTCGATCGCCAGGCTGACCGGGCGCAACGCCGCGACCGCCTTGCCGCCGGTGCCATAGCTCTTGGTGACAGCCTCGATCTCGACATGCCCGCCCCGCGCGGTGGCACTGGCGCTGGCGGCGGCGATGGGTGCGATATGCATCAGCCGGCTCCTAATGCACGTTGGGATCGGTGGCGGTCGGGTAGAGATGGGCGGAGATGTCCACGCTGCGGTCGAGCAGCTTGTATTTCACCGCCAGATCCACCCAGGCCTGGGTCGCCGCCACATCGATCGCGCCGCGGTCGAACTCATAATAATGGAAATCCTGCACGATCCCCGGCACCTCGGCCGCCAGCTTGCGCAGATCGAGCGGGCTGAAGCGGGCGACCACATCGGCCTTGTCCTCCTGCGAGGCGGAGTCGGCCCATTCGGCGCCCTGCCGCTCGGCGATCACGAAGCGGCGCACCACATCCGGATGCGCGGCCAGCCAATCCTCGCGCCCGTAAAAGGCGGCGGTGGTGGCGTTGGGGATCTTCTCGCGCGAGGGCACACCGAGGCTGACAAAGCCATATTGCTTCTTGTCGCGCTGGGTGAACGGATCGGCATCCAGAATGGCGTCGATATGCCCACCCTGCAGGGCCGCGCCCATCGACAGATAGGGGGTGACAGGCACGAAGGTCACCGCGAACGGATCGACCTCGCGATGCGCCAGCCACAGCATCACCTGCAGCTGCGTCAGCTGGGTCGGCGCGATCCCCACCCGCTTGCCCACCAGGTCCTGTGCGGATTTGATCGGTCCGTCGGCGCGCACCAGCAGGCTGTTCCAGCCACCGGAGGGATCGGGCGACAGATCGCCCCGATTGGAGGCCTGCACCAGCTTCACCTTGAAGCCGTGATCCACCGCAGCGACCCAGGAGAAGATGTCGCCATAATTCATCTCGGTGGAGCCGCCGATCGTCGCCGAGATCAGCGCCGGCCCGCCGGAGAGCGGGACCAGCGTGATCTTCACGCCCTGGGCGGCGAAATAGCCTTTGTCGATGGCGGCGATGAGCGCGAGCGGGTCGCCGATTTCGCCGATGCGCAGCGTCACCGGCTCTCCGGCGGGCTCGGCCGCGCGGGGCGCCGCCGGCAGGCACAGCGCGGCCGCCACCACCAGACCCACCATCATCGCGCTGCGGCGCCAGCTCTGCCATTCGGCCATCATAACCCCCTCCGGTTTCGTGGATTACTGATACTACGGATTTATATACCTAGTAAATTGCGTTGATTTATCATCTCACGATTTTTAGCTGCCGTTTGTGCATCGGAGGCATTTGCCGAGCGCCGATCTACGGTTGAGTGCGTCCCGCCCGGATGGACTCCACGCGTCCCGACGCCACCGCCGGATGCCATTCCCCGGCCTGACTTCATCCAAATCCCGAGTTTTTCCGCGATTTTTGGAATGAATTGGCGTCGCTTTCGATTCAAGTGAAATTATTTTGGTCATTTTACACTTTTAACGCGAAATTTACTACTTTCAGTAGCATTCTATGAAAGTTTTTTCTTATCATCAATCTTATTTTTTGGTTATTTGTGCCAGCGCCACCGAGCTTGGCTGGCAATGGCACAGACAGCGGATCAACCGAGATGACCCTCAAATCCCTCGCCCTCACCGGCACGCTCGTCGCTTCGCTGGCTGCTCTGCCCGCCGTCGCCGCACCGCTCTTTCCCAGCACCGCCTATACGGGCACCAACGAATCCCTCACCATCAACGGCACCACCTACAATGTCGGCGGCGCCAACGCGGTGATCGTGTTTGGCAATTACGGCGCGATCACCACCTACATCCCCGCAGGCGCCACGTACAATTATGATGGCAGCGACGACGCCCTGATCGGCGTGATCAATCTGAGCTCCGCGCCGATCACCTCGATCTCGCTGAGTGCCAGCAACGCAGCCTCGGCAACCGATATCTTTGGCTTCGACGGTGACGGCATCGACACCTTCAATGGGGCTTCGAACGCCAAGGACTCCACCGGCTATGGTGGCTCGTCGGCTTATTTCACGTCGATTAACGCCAATGCGAGCTCAGGCATCGTGAACTTCATCGGTGGCGTCGCGCCGAGTGCGAGTGCATACTTCTCACTGGAAGAGTCGATCACATTGAACGCCCTGCCGGTGGTCACTGGCTCTGTCCACGTGCCCGAGCCGGCGAGCCTGGGCGTGTTGGCGATCGGCCTGGCCGGCCTTGGCATGATGCGCCGGCGCCGTCGCGCCTGAGCTCTGCGTCGCCGCACCGGGAGAGTCGGGGCCGCCAGGCCACCGGGCTGCGAAAACTGCTTGAAAATCCCCGCGTGACGCGCACATGCTGTGACGATGTTCTCAGGAGTGGTCCGCCCATGAACTCCCGCCGCCGCCGTGCCCGCGCCATCGCCATCGCCGCCACCCCCGGCCTGCCCGCGCCGGTCTGGCTCGCCCTCGCACTCGCCCCGCTCGCCCTGCTGCTCCTCGGTCTCGCCCGCTGACAGCAGGCTGTCACGCCCCAGGCGCGCTGCTATCAGGTGCGTCACGCTCCGGGCGCGCGGCTTTGTGTTGCGTAACGCCCGATTTTAGGGGCACCCTGCCGGAAAAATAACTCCGGGAGGTTCCAATGCCCTTCATCCGCAATGCTTGGCAGGTTGCCGCCTTCAGCAGCGAGATCTCCGACGCTCCGCTGCCCCGCCGGCTCTGCAACCAGGACATCCTGTTCTACCGCACCTCAGCCGGCACCGCCGTCGCGATGGAGGATCTCTGTCCGCACCGGCTGGTGCCGCTGTCGCTGGGCTGCCGCCGCGGCGACGACATCGAATGCGGCTATCACGGCCTGCGCTTCGGCCCCTCCGGCGCCTGCACGCTGATCCCCGGGCAGAATGCCATCCCGGCCGCCGCCAGGGTGGCCACCTTCCCGCTCGTCGAACGCTGGGGCATCGCCTGGATCTGGCTGGGGGCGGCCGACCTCGCCGACCCCGCTTTGATCCCCGAGCTGGAATGGATCGGCAAGCCCGGCTGGGCCACCGGCACCGGCTATCTGCATTTCAAGGCCGGACACCAGCTGGTGACCGACAATCTGCTCGATCTCAGCCACGAGACCTATATCCACGGCAACACCATCGGCAACGGCCACGACCAGTCGATCGCGCAATATCCGGTGCATGCCTCCATCGAGGGCGGCCGCATGGTGCGCGCCCATCGCGAGATGCCCGCCATCGCCCCGCCGCCCTTCTTCGCCATGCTGCTTGCCCATCACGGCGAGGTGCACGAGATCAATCGCTGGCAATCGGCGGTGTTCCAGCCGCCCGGGCTGAACATGACCGATGTCGGCGTCTACCCCGTCGGCACCCCGCGCGAGGGCGCCACCATGCTGCGGGTGATGCATCTGCTCACCCCCGAGACCGAGGAAAGCACCCATTATTTCTGGGCGATGGCCCGCAACAGCATGGTCGACAACGACGCGCTGACCCATCGCGCCAACCGCCAGGTGGACGACACCTTCAACGAGGACCGCGAGATATTGGAGCGTCAGCAGGCCAATCTGCGCGCCCGCCCCGGCCGCGCCTTGCCTGGCCTCGCCGTGCGGGTGGACGCCGCCCCGATGCAGGCCCGCCGGCTCTATGCCTCGGTTCTCACCGCCGAACAGGCCGACGCCAGCGTCGTCGTCGCCCCCGTCCGGCTCGCCACCGATCAGGCCCCGGTCGCGCTCGCGGCCGAGTAGCGACAAGGCCGAACGGTCAGACGCGTCCTGGGCCGTGATGCCAAAAAAGAACCGTCCTGTCCCGCCCGGCCCCGCTCAGAGCCAACCCGAACCCCGCCATCAGGAACCCCCACCCCGCCACCGGCATGTTGTAGAAGCCCGATGTCGAGGCGATCGGCCACAGCCAGTC
>CAIVDX010000529.1 GCA_903904805.1 uncultured Rhodospirillales bacterium | reverse complement strand
CGTCGAAGCTGCACGAGGCGGCGACATGGTTGAAGTCGATGCTGACCAGCTTGTCGGTGCTGTAGACGAGGATGCCCTTGAGGAAGCCTTCCGAGGCGGCCCTCATCGCGGCGTGCACGTCAGCCACGGTGACGGATTTCGCCAGCACGGCATCCAGCGAGACCAGCGACACGTTCGGGGTCGGCACGCGGATGGCGGTGCCATCGAGCTTGCCCTTGAGTTCGGGCATGACGAGACCGACCGCGCGGGCGGCACCGGTTGAGGTGGGGATCATCGAGACGGCGGCCGCGCGGGCGCGGTGCAGATCCTTGTGCAGCGTATCCACCGTGCGCTGGTCGCCGGTGTAGCTGTGGATGGTGACCATGTAGCCGCGCTCGATGGTGAAGGCGTCGTGCAGGACCTTGACCATCGGGGCGAGGCAGTTGGTGGTGCAGGAGGCGTTCGACACGATCGTCATGTCGCCGGTGAGAACGTTATGGTTCACGCCATAGACGATCGTTGCGTCAACGTCATCAGCGGGGGCGGAGATCAGCACCTTGCGGGCGCCGGCGGAGAGCAGCGGGGCGGCGGAGGCGCGGGAGGTGAACAGGCCGGTGCACTCCATCGCGACATCGATGCCGGCGAGCGGCAGCTTGCCGGGATCGCGCTCGGCGACGACGCGGATCGGGCCCCAGGTGCGGCCGGCGTGGCTGATGGTGATCTTGTCGCCATCGACATGAACCTCGCCGGGGAAGCGGCCATGCACGCTGTCATAGCGGAACAGGTGGGCATTCGCCTCGACGCTGCCGAGATCGTTGATCAGCACCGGCTCGATGTCGGTGCGGCCATTCTCGATCATCGAGCGCAGCACCAGGCGGCCGATGCGGCCAAATCCGTTGATCGCGACTTTCACGGCCATCTTCTCTCTCCTGTCGGGTTTCAGTTCTTGGTGGTTGTGGAAGCAAGTTTCCGCACCGCGGCGGCGATCGCCTCGGCGGTGATGCCGAAATGGCGGAACAGCTGATCCGCCGGGGCGGAGGCGCCGTAGCCGTTCATGCCGATGAACACGCCATCATTGCCCAGCCAGCGCTCCCAGCCGAAGCCGCAGGCGGCCTCGATGCCGATGCGCGGGGCGCCGCCCAGCACGGCGGCGCGCCAGCTGTCGTCCTGCAGGGCGAACAGATCCCAGCAGGGCATCGACACCACGGCGACGGACAGCCCCTCGGCGGCGAGGGCGGCGCGGGCCTCCATGGCGATGGCGACCTCAGAGCCGGAGGCGATCAGCGTGGCCTGGCGCGGGCCGTCGGCCTCGGCGAGCACATAGGCGCCGCGGGCGGTGCGGTTCTCGGCGGCATCGGTGCGCAGGGCGGGCAGGCCCTGGCGGGTGAGCACCATCGCACTCGGACCATCGTTGCGGCGCAGCGCGAGTTCCCAGCACTCGGCGGCCTCGATCGCGTCAGCCGGGCGGAACACATGCAGGTTCGGCATCGCGCGCAGGGCGGCGAGATGCTCGATGGGCTGATGGGTCGGGCCGTCCTCGCCGAGGCCGATGGAGTCGTGGGTGAGCACCTGGACGACGCGCAGGCGCATCAGGGCGGCGAGGCGGAGTGCGGGGCGCATATAGTCGCTGAAGACCAGGAACGTTCCGGCATACGGGATCAGGCCGCCATGCAGCGCGATGCCGTTCATCGCGGCGGCCATGCCGTGCTCGCGGATGCCCCAATGCATATAGCGGCCGGCGAAATTCTCGGCACTCACCGGGATCATGCCCGGCGTGAAGGTGCCGACCGAGCCGGTGAGGTCAGCCGAGCCGCCGAGCAGTTCGGGGATCGCGGGCACCAGCGCCTCGAGCACCTTCTGGCTCGACTGGCGGGTGGCGAGTTTGGGTTTCTTTTCGAGCAGATCGGCCTTCACCGCGGCCATCGCCTCATGCCAGGCGTCGGGCAGGCGCCCAGCCAGCGTGCGCTCCAACTCGGCGCGCAGCGGGTGGTTCGCCAGGCGCTTCAGCCAGCCGCGACGCGCGCCGGCACCGCGGCCGCCGGCCTCGCGCCAGGGGGCGAGAATCTCGTCGGGCACGGTGAAGGGGGCGGCGGTCCAGCCAAGAAGCTCCTTGGTGCCGGCGGCTTCTTTCGCGCCGAGCGGGCTGCCGTGGGTGCCGGCGGTGCCGCCCTTGGTGGGCGCGCCATAGCCGATGATGGTGCGGCAGGCGATCAAAGTGGGCTTGCGGCTGCGCTGGGCGAAGGCCATCGCGGCGGCGATCTCCTCCGGCTCATGGCCGTTGATGCGGCGGACCGCCCAGCCATAGGCGGAGAAGCGCTTCAGCACGTCATCATTGCAGGACAGCGACGTGCTGCCGTCGATCGAGATCGCGTTGTCGTCGAACAGGACGCAGAGTTTCGACAGCTTCAGGGTGCCGGCGAGGGAGGCGGCCTCGTGGCTGATGCCCTCCATCAGATCGCCGTCAGACGCGATGACCCAGGTGCGGTGATCGACCAGGCTGCGGCCGAAGCGGGCGGCCATCAGGCGTTCGGCCAGCGCCATGCCGACCGCGGTGGAAATGCCCTGGCCGAGCGGGCCGGTGGTCATCTCGATCGCCGGATGCTCGCCATATTCGGGATGGCCGGCGGCGGGGGAATGCAGCTGGCGGAAATTCCTGATCTCGTCGATGCCCATGCCGGTGTGGCCGGTGAGGTAGAGCAGCGCGTAGAGCAGCATCGAGCCGTGGCCGGCGGAGAGCACGAAACGGTCGCGGTCGGGCCAGCGCGGATCGGCGGCGTCGAACTTCAGAAAGCGGGTCCAGAGCATGGTGGCCACGTCGGCCATGCCCATGGGCAGGCCGGGATGGCCGGAATTGGCGGCCTCGATGGCGTCGATCGCGAGGGCGCGGATGGCGTTCGCCATGACCGATTGCTGCGTCGGTTCACGCGCCAGCAAGGCCTGCTGCCAGGCAAGGGCGTTCGGCGACGGCGCGGTGTCGATGCTGGCCAATAGAGTCTCCGGGTCTGCGTCGGCGCGCTATAGGGGCGGCTGCTTGGTGCGACAAGGGCGCTGGAGTCAGGGCAGAGGCTCGGCAGGCCAGGGGCAGAGCTCCCCTGGTCTGCCCCAGGTCTGTCCCCGGTCTGCTCCTGGTCGGCCCCTGGCCTAGCCTGCCCTTGCCAGCACCGCGTCCATCAGCACCTGGCAGCCGTCGGCGGCTTCCTCTGGGGTGATGCTTTCCTTGGGATTGTGCGACAGGCCGTCGCGGCAGGGGGTGAAGATCATCGCTGTCGGCACGCCGGCGCGGGCGACTGAAATGGCGTCGTGGCCGGCGCCGGAGATCATGCGGCGGGCGGGAATGCCGCGCGCGGCGGCGGCCTCGGCGACGAGGGCGATGCAGGAGTCGTCGAACGGCTGGGCGGCGATGCGGTGTTTCGGGCGGATCTCGAGGGTGAGGCCGCAATCCCTGGCGATGAAGCCGGCTTCACGGGGGAATTGGGCGGCGAGGCGTTCGATCTCGTCGTCGCTGGGGTGGCGGAATTCGACGGAGAAGCGGACCTCGCCGGGGATGGTGTTGGGGCTGTTGGGGAGGACCTCCAGCTTGCCAACGGTGCCGCGGCCGTCCTCGCCGCGGGCGCGCATCATGCGGTCGACCAGGTCGATGATGCGGGCGGCGCCGACCAGCGCGTCGTGCCGGGCGGCGGGGGGCGTGGTGCCGGCATGCGCCTCGCGGCCCTTGATGGTGGCCTCGAACCAGGCCTGCGCCTGGGCGCCGGTGACGATGCCGATGCGGTCGCCGGCATCTTCCAGCACCGGGCCTTGTTCGATGTGGAGCTCGAAATAGGCGTCCGGCGTGGGGCCGCGCGGGGCGGTGCCGCGATAGCCGATGGCGTCGAGCGCGGCGGCGACGGTGATGCCCTCGCGGTCGGCCAGGGCGTGCGCCTCGGCGAGTTTGAGTTCACCGGCCCAGACGCCGGAGCCGATCAGGCCGCGGCCGAAGCGGCTGCCCTCTTCGTCGGTCCAGCAGACGATCTCGATGGGGGCGGCGGTGCGGGTGGCGGATTCGGCGAGCGCGCGGAGCAGTTCGAGGCCGGCGAGGACGCCGAGGATGCCGTCGAACTTGCCGCCGGTGGGTTGGGTGTCGAGATGGCTGCCGATCAGGATGGGGGCGCGGGCGGGGTCGGTGCCCTCATAGCGGGCGAAGATGTTGCCGATCGGGTCGACGCGGACGGCAAGGCCGGCCTGCACGCACCAGGCGCGGAAGCGGTCGCGGCCGGCGCCGTCCCAGGCGTTGAGCGCGACGCGGCGCATGCCGCCATCGGGGGTGCCGCCGAATTCGGGGCGGGCGAGCTCCATCAGGCTGTTCCAGAGCCGGGCGGGGTCGATGCGGAGGTTCCCATAGGATGACATGTCG
>CAIVDX010000528.1 GCA_903904805.1 uncultured Rhodospirillales bacterium | reverse complement strand
GGTGAGCAGCTGCACGCCCTTCAGGCCATAGGTCGTCATCACCGCCTCCAGCTCCTCCACCGCGCGGGCGGGCTCCTGCAGCGTGACGGTGCCGAGACCGGCAAAGCGCTGTGGATTGCGGGCGATGTAGGCGGCAACACCCTCATTCACCATCTGATGCGCCTTGGCGGCAATCTCGATGGGCAGGGCATAATAGCACTGGTTCGGCGCCGGAGCGACCACCTGCATGTCGATCGCCATCGCGTCCATGTCGCGCAGGCGGCCATCGAGATCGCGATACATGATCTCCGCGCGATCGCGGTCCTGCTGCGCATTCACCGCGCGGGTCGCGTCATCCGAGAAGTGCGCCAGCGGGATCTTGGCGAAATCCATGTGCGGGCCAGCGAACGCACCGGCCTGGGGCACCACGATGTGGCAGTGCGTGTCGATGGTGGGTGTGCTCGGCCGGCGGGCGCGGCCCACCGCGGTGTGGGTGCGCGCGGCGGTGAGGCCGTAGCGGTTGGTCCATGCGATCATCGTGGCTCTTCCGTGTTGGTGGATCAGACAGTCTCAAGCGCGCCGGAGGCGGCCGAGCGGGTAATGGCGGCGAAGGTGGCGACATTCGCACGCATCTCGGCCTGCGTCACGGGATAGGCGGCATGACCGAGAATGGCGGCGGCAAAAGCCTCGAGATTGGCGCGCACGGCGGGGTAGGGCGGTGCGAAGATCGTTTCGGGGACACCACCACGCAGGGTGGTGGTGACATCCCACCCGCTCGGCGCCTCCGGATGGGTGCGATCACTGATCGCGCGCCAGCCCGCCGAGCCGAACACCGCCAGCCGTCCGGCGAAGGGGGTGGCGAGGATCGCATGGATGGTCGATGTCGCTCCACCGGCAAAGCCCAGCGTGATCGACAGCGTGTCACCATTGGCGAAACTGGTTGCGCGCGTCGACACTCTTGCCCAGACCTTCTCCGGTTGGCCGAGCAGCGCGATGGAAAGATCCACCAGATGGATGCCGGTGGCCGAGAGCGGCCCAACCGGCGCGGCTGTGGCGGACAGGCGCCAATTGTCGGCCGGCAAAGCGAGGAACTTGTCCTGATTGAAATGCGCCTCGATGCCCAGCAGCGTGCCGAAATGCCCGGCCCTTGCCTCGGTGATCAGCGTCCGCACCGCTGGCTCGAAGCGCCGCTCATGGCCGATGCCGAGCACCAGGCCGGCGCCGTTGATCGCCGCAAGCGCGTGGCCGAGTTCCTCCGTCGTCGTGCAAAGCGGCTTCTCGCAGAACACATGCCTGCCCGCGCGCGCGGCGGCGAGGATCTGTTCGCCGTGCAGCCAGTGCGGGGTGCAGAGAATCACCGCCTGCACACGCGGATTCTCCAAAGCGCGCTCAAACTCCGCCGCCGTCTCGATGCCCGCAAGGCCGGCACGCGCGGTGGGCGATGGGTCGATGCCGAGCACCGGGCGGATCAGCTCGGAGTCCGCCAACGCGCGCGCGATGGTGCGGCCCCACCAGCCAAGGCCGATGATGGCCGCGCCGATCATACGCCCTGCGCGGTGCGCACGGTCACCTGCGTGGCGTCCACGCCGGCAAGCCCTGCCTGCACCGCGCTGGCGAAGGCGTCACGCGCGACAGATGTGGACGCCATCTTCAGCCCCATCGCCTGGCCGGTCTCGACCATGGTGACCAGGTCCTTGGAGGCGGCGGACACATCAAAGCTGGAACTGCCTGGCGGTGCGCCGGCAAGTCCGGCGGCAAT
>CAIVDX010000527.1 GCA_903904805.1 uncultured Rhodospirillales bacterium | reverse complement strand
CTGATGCTGGAGGGCCTGGTCGAGGTGATGCCGCGCAAGGGCGTGATCGTGAAGCCGGTGAGCCTGGACGAGGTCATGCAGATCATCGAGGCGCGTCTGCTGAACGAGCCATCGGCGGCGCGGCTGGCCGCGGAGCGTGCCAGCGCCGGGGAAATCGAGGCGTTGGCCCGTATCCTGCAAAGCTCTCGCGCGGCGGTGGAGCGGCGGGATGTGGAGCAGTTGATGCTGCTCGATCGCGAGTTCCACCATCTGCTGGCGCAGGCCGGACGGAACCAGGTGCTGGCCGAGCTGCTCGGCCGGCTGCAGGACCGTTCGCTGCGCTTCTGGTTCATCGCGCTCAGCTCCAACGGTCACCATGAGGAGGTGCAGGAGGAGCATGAGACAATCCTGGCCGCGCTGCGCGCGCGCGATGGCCAGGCGGCGGAAAATGCGATGCGCGCGCATGTCGAGAGTTTCCGGCGCAACGTTGCGCCCCATATCTGACTTTGTTTCACAGAGAGGTCTGCCATGCCCTTCAACAAGCCGCATATCGAGTTCGTTCGGCTCGCCATGGATGAGGGGTTCGCGCCGCCTCCGGGCTATCCCGACAGCATTCAGCAGAAGATCCTGGCCGCCGATATCGATGAAGTGAAAAAGACCGGCAGCCGCACACGGTTGTTGCGGTTCGCGCCCGGCGCCTACACCAAGCTGCCGTTTGTGCATGACCATTGGGAAGAGGTGTATCTTGTCTCCGGTGATCTGACCGTGGGCAATGACGACCAGGGCAATGGTGGCGAGAACTTCCTCGCGCCGACCTATGCCTGCCGCCCGCCGGGAGCCGAGCATGGCCCGTTCAAATCGGAAAATGGCTGCCTGCTCTACGAAATCCATTATTACGACGAGAGCAAAAAGGCATGAGCGGCGCACGCGGTCCGATCCTGATCTCCGGCGGCGGGCCTGTGGGCCTGTTCTGCGCGTTGCTGCTTGGCCGTCAGGGCCTGGATGTGCGTGTGTTCGATGTGAATGACGCGCCGCAGAACGATCCGCGGGCGGCCACCACCCATCCCGGCACGCTCGAGGTGTTGGGCGCGGCCGGGCTGGTGGAGGACATGGCGCGGGTGGGTCTTGTCGCGCCGATTTTCCAGTTCTGGGACCGGCCCTCGGGCCGCAAGGTTGCCGAGTTTGACCATGCCGCGTTGGCCGCTGAGACCGCCTATCCGTTCGTGATCCAATGCGAACAGTTCAAGACCGCGCAGCTGATTCTCGAGCGGCTGGTCGAGATGGACAATGTGAGCGTGAACTACGGCAACGAGGTTGTCGGGGTGGAGCAGGACGCTGACGGCGTGCGGTTGCAGGTGCGCGGTCCGGCCGGCACCGAGTTCCATCGCGGCGCCTGGCTGATCGGTGCGGATGGCGGGCGGTCGCTGGTGCGCAAATCCGCCGGCATCGCCTTCGAGGGCTTTACGTGGCCGGAACGGTTCATCGTGCTGACCACGCCGTTCGATTTCGAGGCGGAGCGCGGCTACTGCCCGCGCAGTTATTTCGCCGACCCCGATGAGTGGTGCAACTGTTTCAAGGTATCTGCCGACGGTCCGCCGGGCCTGTGGCGCACCGTGTTCCCGACCGATCCGTCGCTGACCGATGAGCAGCTGATGAGTGACGAGGCTGTGCAGGCGCGGCTGCAGAAATTCTTCCCGTCAGGCCACGATTACGAGATTGTGCATCGCAATCTGTATGTGACGCATCAGCGGGTGGCCACCAGCTTTCGCGCCGGGCGGGTTCTGCTGGCCGGCGATGCCGCGCACGTGAACAATCCGATCGGCGGCATGGGCCTCAATGGCGGGCTGCAGGATGCGGCCAATCTCGCCGAGAAGCTGGTCGCGGTGATCGAGGGGGCCGATCCGCGATTGCTGGATCTGTATGATCTGCAACGGCGCACGGTGGCGACCGAGTTCGTGCAGACCAACTCGATCGGCAACAAGAAGCGGCTGGAAGAGAAAGATCCCGTTGTGCGCGAGGCAAATCTCGCCGAGCTGAGTGCGATCGCTGCCGATCCGCAGCGTGCGCTGGCCTTCATGCGCAACAGCGCGATGCTGACCAGCCAGCGTCGTGCCGCCACGATGACTTTGGATGATTCAACAAAAACATGGGCAGCATAGACATGAACGCGCTGATGGCTCCTCGGCTGGTTCCCTTCCACAGCGCAACGGCTCGTTTCCAGAGCGGAGCGGATACGCCGCGCGCCTTTCTGGAGGCCTGCATCGAGCGGATCACCACGCTGGAGCCGCAGATTGGCGCGTTCGTGACGCTGGCACTCGACGCCGCGCGTGCCGCGGCCGACGAGTCCACACAGCGCTATGCCGCCGGCAAGCCGCTCAGCGCGATCGATGGCATGCCGGTTGGCATCAAGGACATCATCGAGACCAGCGACATGCCGACGAAGATGGGGTCGCCGATCTTCGAGACCTATCAATCATGGTTTGACAGCGCGAGCGTCTCGGCGCTGCGTGAGGCTGGCGCGGTGGTGGTCGGCAAGACCGTGACCACCGAGTTCGCCGCCACTCAGCCGCGCGGCACCCGCAATCCGTGGGACCTTGAGCGCACACCCGGTGGGTCCTCCTCGGGTTCGGCGGCTGGTGTGGGCAGCGGCATGATCTCCGCGGGCCTGGGCACGCAGGTTGTGGGGTCGATCATTCGTCCGGCGGCGTTCTGCGGCGTGATCGGGTTCAAACCTTCCTATGGCGCGCTCAATCGTGGTGGGTCGCTTGATCTGCTGAGCCAGTCCTGCACCGGTGTGTTGGCGGCTTCGCTGGGCGATGCCTGGCTGACGGCGATGGCGATCGCGCTGCGTGTGGGTGGTGATCCTGGCCATGCGCCGCTTGCCGGCCCGGCGGCACCGCCCGCCGCGGTGAAGCCGAAGAGCGTGGCATTGTTGCAGACCGATGGCTGGGAGATCGCGACGGAGACGGCCAAGGCCGAGCTGATGCGTGCCGCCGAGGCGCTGCGTGCGGCTGGCATCACCGTGATCACGCGTGCCGACAATGCCGATCTTGAGGCGCTGGAACGCGCACTTCCAGATGCCGAGCCGACCACACGGCTGATCAATGCCTGGGAATGGCGTTGGCCGCTGAACGTGTTCTCGCGGCGCGACCATGCCGGGCTCAGCCAATCGGTTCAGGAGCGGATGGTGTTCATGGCGAGCCTCACCGCGGCGGATTATGTCAAGGCGCTGCAGCGCCGCGAGGAAATCCGCGCATTGCACGCCCGGCTTCTTGCCAGTGCTGACCTCACGATCTCCATCACCGCGCCAGGTGCGGCGCCGCTCGGTCTGGGCTCGACCGGCAACCCGATCTTCGTGGTGCCGGGCTCGCTGCTCGGCGTGCCGGTTGTCACGCTGCCGAAACTGCGGGACGAGGGCCTGCCGCTGGGCTTGCAACTGATCGGCTATCGTGGCCGCGATGCGGAGTTGTTCGGCTTCGCGGCGTCGATCAACGACATTGTTCCGGCCACCGTTTGATGCGCCTGCTCACCGCATTCTGCGCGTTGGCCATCGCGACCTCGGCGCATGCGGAGGAAAAGGTCTGGCGCCATGGCATCGTTGAGGCGAAGGCGGATGCGGGTATCGTCTTTATGCCCAGCGAGCATGATTTTGCCGCGCGCCAGGGTTTGAAGATCGAATATGTGCAGTTCAAGGGCGACGCGTTGGCGATCAAGGCGTTCCTGGCGGGCGATCTCGACAGCTATGAGAGCAATCCGGGTGCGGCCATCCTGGCGGCGGCGCATGGGGCGGATGTGAAGCTGGTGGGCTGCTACTGGCCCGGCCTGACCTACGGCATTTTCACCAAGGCGGGTGTGCCTGACATCAAGGCATTGGCCGGCCAGAATTTTGCCATCTCCGGTCCTGGGTCGTTGCCAGACCTTGTGGCGCGCGCGATCCTGGAAAAGAACGGCATGGCGCCGAGCAGCGTGAAGTTTGCGGTGCTCGGCAGTGATGCCGACCGCTTTCGCGCCCTCAGCCAGGGGTTGGTGCAGGCCGCCGCGTTCTCGACTGAGTTTCTGCCGCTGATCCCCGCGCAGGGCATGCAGATGCTGGCCAGCGCGGCTGAGGAATTGCCGAATTACGTTCGTTTCTGCTCCTATATGAGCAGCAAAACGTTGCGCGACCGGCGGGCGGAGGCCACCGGTTTTTTCGCCGCCGACATGCAGGGTTGGTCCTATGCGTTGGCGCATCCTGACGAAGGTGCGGCACTTGCCCGCCGTCTGACCGGTGCAAAGCCTGACGATCAGCGCCCGGAGGAGATCTTCCGACAGGTGGCGAAATATCATGCGGTTGATCCGACCGCCCCGGTGCCGTTGGAAAAGCTGCGCTGGATGCAGGATCTTCTTGTGCGTACCGGCAATCTCAACGCACCCTACGATCTGGCCAAGCTGGTTGACATGACCTTGCAGCCGCAGGCGCTCAAATTGTCCGGCATTGGCGGAGGGAGCTGAGATGGGGCAAGTGGCGTTCGCCGATGTGTCAAAATGGTTCGGCCTGAAGGTTGATGGCCGGATTCAGGGTGTACAGGCGCTGAAGGACCTCAACTTCACTGTTGAGGACAAGCAGATTGTCGCGCTGATCGGCCCAAGCGGCTGTGGCAAGACCACCGCGCTGCGCATCGCCATGGGTCTTGAGACCGCCACCAGCGGCAAGGTGCTGGTGAACGGGCGGGAGGTCAAAGGCTGCGGACATGACCGCGGCATCGTGTTTCAGCATGCCGAGCTGCTGCCCTGGTTGACGGCGAAGGAAAACGTGATGTTCGGCCTGGAGATGAAGGGCATGCGCGGCGCGGAGCTGCAGGACACCGCGATGAAATATCTCGAGCTGGTCGGGCTGAAGGACAGCATGCAGCGCCGCCCGCATCAGCTGTCCGGCGGGATGAAGCAGCGCGTGGGCATCGCGCGTGCCCTTGCCATCGATCCTGAGGTGCTGCTGATGGATGAGCCGTTCGGCGCGCTGGACAGTCAGACCCGCGAAACCATGCATGGCGAATTGCTGCAGATCCATGCGCGCACCGGCAAGACCATCATGCTGGTGACGCATGATCTGGATGAGGCGGTGCTGCTCGCGGACAAGATCGTTGTGCTGCGCGCCGGCCAGGTGCAGGAGATCGTGCAGGTATCGCTGGCGCGCGAGGGCTTCGATCTGGCAGAAATGCGCACGCAGCCGGCCTTTGCCCAGACCCGCCTTCATGTATGGCACGCGCTGCATGGCGACACGGCGACCCATTGAGGAGCTTGCGATGAGCATCACCACCGGAACCGCGGATGCCCAGCCCATCGTCACAGCGACGATGCCTGAGGTGCTCAGCCGGCCTAAATTTGCCCTGCCGCGTTGGGTGATCACGGTGATCTCGGTGGTCACGTTCTTCGTTCTGTGGGAAATTTTTGGCCGCGATGTGAACCCGGTGTTCGGTTCCTACCCGAGCGCGATCTTCGCGGCTTTTCTCGACGTCATGCGTGACGGTACGTTGGTTCCGGCCTTCTTCGAAAGCTGCAAGAGCTTCGTGTTGGGCTATGTGCTGGCGATCGTGGTCGGTGTGCCGCTTGGCCTGGTGATCGGACGCTTCCGCACTGTCGAGGCGGCGCTTGGAATATTCGTCACCGCCGGCTTCGCGATGCCGCTGGTGGCGCTGGTGCCGCTGCTGGTGCTGTGGTTTGGCCTTGGCGTGATGGTGAAGGTGGCCGTGGTTTTCCTGATGTCGGTCTTCCCGGTGTGCATCAACACCTGGGTGGGCGTTTCGTCAGTGCCGAAATCCTTGATCGAGGTTGGCAAGAGCTTTGTCGCCCCTGACCATGTCATCATGCGCCGGATCATCTTCCCGGCGACGCTGCCCTACATCATGGCCGGCGTTCGCCTCGCGGTCGGCAAGGCGGTGGTGGCGATGATCATCGCTGAGTTCTTCACCGCACTGTCTGGGCTGGGCGCGATCATCATCAATTCGGCGAACAATTTTGATACAGCCACGATGTTCGTCCCGGTGGTGCTGCTGATGGTCATGGCGACCGGCCTGACCGGATTGATCGGGATCATCGAGCGCAAGGTCGCCCCGTGGCAGACTGAACTGAGTGGGCGCGACAGCGCCTGAGATCGACCGGTAGATTTTGAAACTTTCCTGAGGAACGCGTGATGAAGCTGATTCTGCCCGATATGATCTCGAACTCCTACTTCCCGGCCATCGCTGCCGCCGATCTCGGCTGCTTCGCCGCCGAGGGTGTGGATATCGAGGTTGAGCTGATCACGCCGGTCGACAAGAGCTACGAATATCTGCGTGATGGCCAGGCGGATTTTGTCGCCGGTTCCGCGCACTCCGCTGTGCATGCCTTTCCTGAGTGGGACGGGGTGAAGCTGATCGCGGCGCAGGGGCAGGGGATGTATTGGTTCCTCATCATGCGCAGCGACATCGGCGCGACCAAGGGCGATCTGTCCTGTGTGAAAGGGCGCAAGATTGGCGCCGCACCCTGGGTGAATCTGGGGCTGCGCCGCACCCTCGAAGCTGGCGGGATCGATGTCGTTGCTGATGATGTGACGATCATGCCGGTGCCCGGCTTCATTGGTGCGGGCATGAATTTCGGTGTGATGGCGGCGCAGGCGCTGGAAGACGGCAAGATTGACGGCTTCTGGGCGAACGGCATGGGGGCGGAGGTTGCCGTCACCCGCGGGGTGGGCACCATGGTGCTGGATATTCGCCGGGGCGACGGGCCGAAGGGCTGCTTTGATTACAGTTTCGCGTCGATCGCCACCTCCGACAAGATCATCGCCGACCATTCCGACGCGGTGGCCGCCTGTGTGCGTGGCATTTCGCGTGTGCATAAGCTGTTGAAGGCGAACCCGGAGCGGGCCTTCGAAATTGGCGAGAAGCGCTTTCCGCCCAGCGAGGCGGCGCTGATCACCACGTTGATCAAGCGCGATCTCCCCTACTACGACGCGAGCATTTCGCCGCATTCGGTCGCGGCGATGCAGACCTTCCTTGCCGAAGTCGGCAAGCAGACCACATCCAAGCCGTATGAGGCCATCGTGGCCACGCAGTACGCCCAATATTGGGCATCCTGAAGAGCTGGGATTTCTGAAAGGCAACGACGATGGACACGCACTCGCCTGATCTGCTGAGCAAGACCGGCCTGGATGGAATGCGCACTGGCGCCGAATATTTGCGCAAACTCTCCGAGCCCGACCGCAACGTATATCAGAACGGCGAACTGGTGCGTGACGTCGCCAACCACCCATCCTATCGGGGGGCCGCGCGCTCGATCGCGCGGCTTTACGACATCGCCGCCGATCCGGCGCTGCGGGATGTGATGACCTTCACGTCACCGGACACCGGCAAGCCGGTGCTGCGCTGCTATCAAATCCCGAAGACCAAGCAGGATCTCGCCGACCGTCGCGCGATGGTCACGCGTTGGACCGAATCGACGTTTGGTCTGATGGGGCGGACACCGGATCATGTGGCAAGCTTCCTGACCGGCTATGCCTCGAAGGCCAGCGTGTTCGATCAGCTGGCGGGCAAGGAATGGGGCGACAATATGCGCCGCTGGTATGCCCGGGCGCGCGACGAGCATCTGTATGTCAGCTACGCGATCGTGCCGCCGCAGATCAACCGCAGCAAGCGCGCGCATGAGCAGTCTGACCCGTATCTGCATGCCGGCGTGGTGCGCGAGACCGATGCGGGCCTGATCATCCGCGGTGCGCAGCAATTGGCCACCGGTGCGGTGTTCTCCGATTATGTTTATGTCAGCTGCATTCATCCGTTGCAGGCTGGCGAGGAAGCCTACGCGTTTGGTGTGATGATCCCGGTGAACGCACCCGGCTTCAAGATCTATGCGCGCCGTTCCTACGCCGACACTGCCAGCTCGATGGACGATTATCCGCTGTCGTCGCGCTTTGACGAGATGGATGCGCTGGTGGTGATGAATGACGTGCTGGTGCCGTGGGAGGATGTGTTCTTCTACCGCAACATCGCGCTGTGCGCGGCGCAGTGGTGGCAGACGCCGGCGCATGCGCTGGGCAATCACCAGGCGCAGACACGCTGGGCGACCAAGCTGCGCTTCCTGATGGGGCTGACCAAGCGCACCGCGGAGATTACCGGCAATATCGGTGTGCCGCCGGTGATCTCGCAGATCGGCGAGATGGCAGCCTACGCCACCATCGTTGAGAACATGGTGCAGATGCAGGAATATAACGCCACCCTCGATGATGAGGGCACGCTATGGCCCTCACGCGCGGCGCTGTATGCCGTGATGGCGATCCAGACCGATCTGAACCCGAAGCTTCTCAATATGGCACGCGAACTTGCCGGTGGTTCGATGATCATGGTGCCGTCCTCGATGCGGGATTTCGACAATCCTGAGATCGCCGCGGATCTGGAGCGCTATATCTGCTCGCCGGGCTACACCGCCCAGCAGCGCGCCGCTGCCTTGAAGCTGGCCTGGGATCTGATCGGCAGCGAGTTCGCTGGTCGGCACGAGCAATATGAGAAATTCTACGGCGGCGCGTCGCACCTCGTCCGTATGAACATGTTCCGCAACTATGATTTTGGCCGCGCAACCGCCTTGGTGGATCAGGCGTTGAGCCTGAAAGACTGAGACTTTGAAAAATTTTCGGCCGGACCCTTTTACCCTTGCTCTGGTGGGGATGGTCCTGCTTGCGAGCTTCCTGCCGGCCTCCGGGGGAGTGGCGAGCGCGGTGAGTTGGCTGGCGACCTTTGCCGTCGCCGCGTTGTTTTTCTTTCAGGGGTCGCGGCTGTCCCGTGAGGCGGTGGTCGCCGGCATGCGGCATTGGCGGCTGCATCTGCTGATTCTCGGATGTACCTTCGTGTTGTTCCCGCTGCTGGGCCTGGTGATGCGAGCGCTGCTGCCGGGATTCCTGACCGGGCCGCTGTGGAACGGGGTGATCTTCCTGTGCGTGCTGCCCTCGACGGTGCAGTCTTCGATCGCCTTCACCTCGATCGGGCGTGGCAACATCGCTGCTGCGGTGTGTGCGGCCACTGCCTCAAACCTGCTGGGCATGTTCATCACGCCGGTGCTGGTCGGCTTGCTTCTGTCGGGCCATGCGGGCGGGGCGAGTTGGGAGGAGGCGGGGAAGATTTTCGCGCAGTTGCTGCTGCCCTTCATCGCCGGCCAGGTGCTGCGCCCTTATGTCGGTCAATGGGTGAAGGACAATCGCGCGGTGTTGTCGATCACCGACCGGTCGACGATTCTGCTGACTGTGTATTCAGCATTCTCGGCCGCTGTGCTCGAGGGGGTGTGGCAGCGCCTGCCCGTGATCGATCTTGCACGGCTGGTGGTGATCGATGGCGTGTTGCTG
>CAIVDX010000526.1 GCA_903904805.1 uncultured Rhodospirillales bacterium | reverse complement strand
CGCCAATCTGCGGCCTGCCGTGGTGCTCGACCCGCTGGTCGATGCCTCCACGCTGAAGCCCGATGTGGTGCGCGGGCTCGACATCATGATCGTTCGCTAGGCCACCGGCGGCATCTATTTCGGTGAGCCGCGCGGTGTGGAAACCCTGCCCGACGGCCAGCAGCGTGGCTTCAACACCGAGAGCTACAGCACGCATGAGATCGAGCGTGTTGCGCGTGTCGCGTTCGACCTGGCGCGGCATCGCCAAAATCGTGTGTGCAGCGTCGAAAAGGCCAACGTGATGGAGTCCGGCCTGCTTTGGCGCCAGGTTGTCACCGCGCTCGCCGCGCGTGAGTATCCTGACGTCGATCTCAGCCACATGTATGCCGACACTTGCGCCATGCAGCTGGTGCGCAACCCGCGCCAGTTCGATGTGATCGTCACCGGCAATCTGTTCGGCGATCTGCTCTCCGATCTCGCCTCGATGCTCACCGGATCGCTGGGCATGCTGCCCTCGGCGACGCTGGGGGCGGTGGATGCCACCGGCAAGCGCCCGGCTCTGTATGAGCCGATTCATGGCAGCGCGCCTGACATCGCCGGCAAGGGTGTCGCCAACCCGATGGCGCAGATGCTGAGCTTCGCGATGCTGCTGCGCTACTCCTTCGGCCTGGAGGCGGAGGCCGCGCTGATCGAACGCGCCTGCACCAATGTGCTCGCATCCGGTCTGCGCACCGCCGATCTGATGAGCCAGGGCACCGCGAAAGTCGGCACACATGTGATGGGCGATGCGGTGTTGCGTGAGCTCGACAAGCTGAACGGCTGATCGGGAAGCAGCCTTGCCGATGCCGCGTGCCGGGTGGCTTGCCAGCCCGCACCCCATCGGCTAGATCGCTCCCCCTGGCGGGCGCCCGTAGCTCAATTGGATAGAGCACCAGACTACGAATCTGGGGGTTGGAAGTTCGAGTCTTTCCGGGCGCGCCACTCGGCCTGCTGAGCAGGCAAACATCATCCGATCACGCTTTCACGTGATCGGATCACCACATTCCAAAATGGTCACGGCATATTGCGGGCGCTGACAGCGTTGGCGGCCCGCGCTGACGTCACTGCGTGACGTCCACGCGCACCCAGCTCAGATCGGGATCGTAGCGGACAATGCGGCCGGCGATGCGCGCGGTGTCCGGGCCGAGATCGCGTTGATACAGCACGCCGTCGGCACCGATCTCGAAGCTGGTGATGCCCGAGGCGCCATAGATCGCAGGCCAGGCCAGGAGCGCGAAGCCGGCGACCATCTTGCCGTCCACGATATATTTGCCTGCCCCACCGGGCGCGGATTTTCCCTGCGCCGTCAGCACGCGGAAATAATAGCCGTGATAGGGAGTCTGCCTGCCTGAGATCAGCTCCTGGCCGTAGCCCTCCGCCATCGCCTGCGCCACCAGAGGGCCGATCGGGCTGGCCGGCGCGTCAGCCTCGGTGGGCCAATACAGACCATCATAGCGGCCGGGCGTGCTGATGAAGCGCTGTGCATAGAAGCCAGCGCCAAACTGCTCACGGGCCAGCTCGAAATACAGATTCTGCGCATCGTAATAGGCCAGCGAGGCGCGGATCGCCGCGAGCTCGTTCTCGCCGATGCGGCGGTCCACCATCTCCTGCGCGCCGGCCACGCTGTCGAAATGCCACGCGCCCTCGCCACCGACGATCGGCAACGGCAGCGGCCAATCATTGCGGCCGACATGCAGGATGCGGTGGCCGCCGTCCTGCACCAGCGCGTGCTGGGCATCATAGGCGGCGATGAATTTCAGCCGCGCATCCTTGTCCGCCACGCGATCTCCGGAATCGAGCAGCTTGGCGCTGCCGGGGCCGAGGATCTCGTAGGTGTCGTGGATGTTGCCGCTGCGCAGCGAGGCGACCAGCGCATCGACCGCCGCCTCTGGGCTGGGGAAGCTCTTTGCGCCCTGTGCGCTGAGTGCCGGGGAGGCGCTCCAGCAGACCAGGGTGAGGCTGAGGGCGAGGCTGAGCGCGGCGATGAGTTTGCCTGTGCGTGTCATGGTCCTGATCTCCTAATGCTGCCGACCGCCACGACCACCGCCACCACCGGCGGGTCGGCCACCGCCGCCACCGGCCGGGCGCGAGGCCGCTGCCGCCGCACGACCACCGCCGCCGCCACCTTGCGGACGCGCCGCCGGGGCGCCGCCACCACCGCGGCTTTG
>CAIVDX010000525.1 GCA_903904805.1 uncultured Rhodospirillales bacterium | reverse complement strand
TCATCTTGGTGCCGGTGTCGGCCTGCTGGTGATTGTTGGTGACGGCGACGGAGTAGAATTCGCCAACGCTGCCCTCGCCGAGCAGGATGCAGCTGGGATATTTCCAGGTGATCGCCGACCCGGTTTCGACCTGCGTCCAGCTGATATGGCTGCGCGCGCCGCGGCAAGCTCCGCGCTTGGTGACGAAATTGTAGATGCCGCCGCGCCCTTCGGCATCGCCAGGATACCAATTCTGCACGGTAGAATATTTGATTTTTGCATCGTCCATGGCAACCAGCTCCACCACCGCGGCATGTAACTGGTTCTCGTCGCGCTGTGGCGCCGTGCAGCCTTCCAGATAGGAGACCGACGCTCCCTCCTCCGCGATGAGAAGAGTGCGTTCGAACTGGCCGGTGTTGCGGGCATTGATGCGAAAATAGGTGGAGAGTTCCATCGGGCATCGCACGCCCTTGGGGACGAAGACGAAGCTGCCGTCGGTGAACACCGCGGAGTTCAGCGCGGCGAAGTAGTTGTCGCCGGCCGGGACCACCGAGCCGAGATATTGCTTGACCAGATCGGGATGTTCGCGCACCGCCTCACTGATCGAGCAGAAAATCACGCCGACCTTGCTCAGGCTGTCGCGGAAGGTGGTGGCGACGGAGACGGAATCAAAAACCGCATCCACCGCCATCGGCGGACGTTCTTCCTCGGCCCCCTCGACGCCGGCCAGAATGGCGCGTTCCTTCAGGGGAATACCAAGTTTCTCGTACATTTTGAGAAGTTCGGGATCGACCTCATCGAGGCTTTTCGGGCCAGTCTTCTTTTTGGGCGCGGCATAGTAGTGCAGCGCCTGATAGTCGATCGGCTCGTGGCTGAGCTTGGCCCAGTCCGGCTCCTCCATCGTCAGCCACATCTCATAGGCCTTCAGGCGCCAGGCGAGCAGCCATTCGGGCTCGCCCTTGCGCTCGGAGATCAGGCGGATGATGTCGGTGTTCAGCCCGCGCGGGGCGAGCTCCATCTCGATGTCGGTCTCGAAGCCGAACTTGTACCCGGACTGGGTGAGATCGCGGACGGTGTCGAGCGTTTCGGTGACGGCGGCCATGATGGTCCTTATTCAGCGGCGCGCGCGGAAAGCGGCATCGCGAAGAAATTCTGGTCCTGCATCTCATCCAATGTGATGGCGGTGAGCGCGCTGTGAATGGCGTCGTTCACCTTATCCCACCGACCCCGCACCGGGCAGAAGCGGCCGGTTCCGCATTCCTGGCCCGATCCCTCGACACAGGCGGTGAGCGCGATCGGCCCATCGATGGCGGTGATCACCTCTGAGATGGCGATCGCGGCGAGCGGTCGGGCGAGGCTGTAGCCGCCATGGGCGCCGCGGCGCGATGCAACCAGGCCGGCTGTGGTGAGCACCTTGAGCACCTTTGCCACCGTTGGCTCGGGGATTGCGGTGGCCAGTGCAAGCGCGGGGGCGGTCTGCACGCATTCCTCAGCGGCGAGGCGCACCAGAACCACCACGGCATAGTCGGTCAGTCGTGAGAGGCGCAGCATCGCACACCCGGTTTCCTAACAGGACTCAGCTTGTCCTGATTGCGAAGAAGTGGTGCATCGGGCCGCGTGCGTCAAGGTGAATGCGGCGTGCTCGTCCAGCGCGGGCCGGCGCGGCGGATGCGGCCCTCGGCGGCGAGTTTGGCCAGATGGGCGGCCAGGGTGCGGGCGGCGGCTGGCTCGAGCTTCTCGGGCAGGTCAGGATAGATGCGGGCGAGCAGGGTTGCCTCGTCAGTGGGGCCATTGCCGAGTGCGGCCTCGATTGCCGCCTCGCGTGCCAGCCGGTGGGCGCGCAGGGCGGCGATATGGGGAGCAGGGTCGGTGATCGCCGGGCCGTGGCCGGGCAGCAGGATGGCGTGCGGGGCGGCCAGGAGCCGGTCGAGGCTGGCGAGATAGGCGGCCATATCGCCGTCGGGACGGGAGACCACGCTGCTAGACCAGCCCATTACATGGTCGCCGGAGACCAGCGCGCCCGAGCTGTGAGCGAAGCAGAGATGGTCGGCGGCGTGGCCGGGCGTGTGGATGGCGCGCAGGCCGGCGATGAGCTCGCCATCTGCCAGGCGCCGGTCGGCGGGGACCGGGCTGGTCGTGAAGGCGGCGACGGGCGCGCCGGTGGCGGTGGAGAGGGCTGGGGCGGCGTCGGCATGATCATGGTGGAAATGGGTGAGTAAGATCAGCGCGATCGGGCCGGCGGCGGTCAGTGCGGCGATCTGGGCCTGGTCGTCGGGGCCAGGGTCGATCACCACGCGGCCTTCCTGGGTGTCGACCAGCCAGGCATTGGTGCCGTGATAGGTCATCGGTCCCGGATTGTTGGCCACCATCCGCGCGATGCCGGGCAGGGTGGGCAGCGCCTCATGCCTTGCCGGCGCAGGCTCGGCGAGGAAGCGCGGGCTCATTTCTCGCGGACGAACAGGCGGTAGCGGTCCCAGCTCCGTGCCTGCCGATAATGGCGGAATTCGGCGGCGAACGCAGGGTCGCGGCGGAAATAATCGAGATAGTCGAACTGCGCGCCGCACCAGGGGATGCCGGGATCATCGTCGATCAGCACCGCTGCCGGCGGGGCGGTGGTAAAGTCGCGCGTCACGGTGTGCCACATATGCGCTTCGCCAGGGGGCATCGCGGCCGGCTCGCGGTAGCGGTGACCATTTGGCAGGCATTGCTCATAGGCGCCCTGCAGCAACCAGGTGTTCATCGTCGGCAGGCTAAGGCGCAGACCGGCTGTATTGAGGGCGGGGAAGATCGGGTAGATGCCTGGCGACAGCACCAGGATGGATTGGCCGGACGCGACCTCCGGCCGCAGGTGTTCGAGCAGCGTGTCGACCTCCGATCCCTTATATTCCAGTTGCTTCCACGGCGCCTCCCCGTTGGAGATCACGTAAAGCGCCATCAGGGCGATGAGCACCGCGGCGGTGCGGGCTGGCGGTAGCGGCAGGCGCGCGCGGTCGAACAGGCGGGCGGCGAGCACCCCGCCGGTGGCGAAGCCGAACATCTCGACGGGCACGATGTGGTAGGAAAATCCCTTGTTCTGGGCCATCGCCGCCAGCAGCGCGCCGATCGCGGCGAGGCCCAGCACGGCCGGGCGGGCGCCGGCGGTTCGCATCCCGCCAGCAGCGGCGGCGGGTAGCACACCGAGCATCAGCAGGAAGGCGGTGCCCAGGCGTGGTGCCTGCAGTACCTCGAAAAAGCCGTTGCCGCCGATGTCGAGATAGAGGTCCCACACCAGCGGCACGACGGCGCTGAGATAGGCGCTGAA
Organism: uncultured Rhodospirillales bacterium; assembly: GCA_903904805.1. Lineage (GTDB taxonomy): Bacteria > Pseudomonadota > Alphaproteobacteria > Acetobacterales > Acetobacteraceae > CAIVDX01. The sequence goes on along the minus strand of CAIVDX010000525.1, from coordinate 5,287 downwards.
GATGGTCAGCAGGGCCAGGCCATAGACTGCCCAGACCGCAAGCATCGCCCAGGGCGTTGGGTCGGCCAGCGCTGCGCGGGGGCCGCGGCGCAGCAGCACGAAGAGTTCGGCCAATGCGGGGATGGCGAGGAAATGCGGCTTCAGCGAGAAGAACAGGCCGGCGAGCAATGCGGAGGCGATGCGGCCACGGGGCATCTGGCCCTCGGCGCGCCGCGCCGCGCCGAGCAGATAGGGCAGGGCGGCGACCACCATCAGATGCTCGCGCTGCGCGAAATCATAGCCGGCACCGAGCAGAAGGAAAAGCGGCAACGCATCCAGCAGGGCGCGTTCCACCGGCGGCTCGGCGGCACGGTCGCGCGCGCGCCACGACAGGCGCCACGCCAGCATCCCGAAGCCCAGCACACACATCCGCAGCGCCAGCGGCGCAGATATCGGGCTGTGCGCGGCGATCCAGGCCGGCGGCAGGCTGAGCAGAAAGATCAGCGGCGGATTGACGTCGATCAGTCTTGAATAGAGCGTCTCTCCATTCAGCCAACGTTCGCTAAACTGCAGCACGGCGGCGACGTCGTGATTGAAAGGCGGGCTGAGCAGAAGCGGCAGAAAGAACAGGGCCGGCAAGAGCGCGGGCAAGGCGCGCAGGATCGCAGCCATGCGCACCGGCATACGCGCTTCTATGCGAGCGGCCGCCTGGTCGGCGGTCCCGGTAAGATCGGAGGGGGGCATTTCGGCCTTGTGCCTGTCCGCCCCTCCCCGCGCAAGCGCTCTTGCCGCGCCGCGCGTGGCCGGCCAAACCCCTGACATGGAAGCAGAAGAATACCGGCTGATGGATGAGGTGGAGGCGGGGCTGTGGTGGTATCGCGCCCTGCATCGCCGGCTGGTCGACCTGCTGGCGCCGGTGCGCGGGCGGGTGCTGGACGCAGGCTGCGGCACCGGCGGGTTGCTGACCCGGCTGCGGACCGTGCGGCCCGACCTCGATCTGGTCGGCTGCGAGTGGGATGGCTGGGCGGCGGCGCGCGTCGCCGGCAAGGCGGGGGTGCCGGTCGCGCGCGGGTCGGTGACGCATCTGCCCTTCGCGGATGGTTGCATGGACGCGCTGGTGCTGGCGGATGTGCTCTGTCACCAGTCGGTCGATCCGGTGGCGGCGCTGGCGGAGGCGCGACGGGTGCTGCGGCCAGGCGGGCGGCTGGTGGTGAACATGCCTGCCTTCATGTGGCTGCTTTCCGAGCATGACCGACGGGTGTTCAATGCCCGCCGGGTCACCGCCGGCGAATTGCGCGGTTGGCTGGCGCAGGCGGGGTTCGGGGCGATCTCCACACGCTATTGGAACAGCCTGTTGCTGCCGCTGGTCGTCATCCGGCGGAAATTGCTGGCCAGCCATGACGGCGCGGCGTCTGACGTCGCCGCATTGCCGCCATGGCTCGATACCATGTTCTCATCGGTGACCGAGCTTGAACGCGTGCTGCCGCGGATGCCGGCTGGCAGTTCGGTGCTCGCCGTCGCGACACGAGACTGAAACAGGGCTTTTCCCGCCCGGCCCGAAAGGACTAGACAGCGCCGATGGACGCCTCGCCCCATTCTCTTCCCGCCGGTATCGGCCTGAGCATCGTTGTGCCCGTCTATCGCGGTGCCGCCACGGTTGGCGCGCTGGTCGATGCCTTGTGCGCGCTGCGACCGGACGGCGGCATGGAGATCGTGCTGGTGAATGATGGCAGCCCCGATGCGTCGGACCAGGCGTGTCGGGCCGCGCTCGCCAGCGCTACGGTGCCGGTGATCTATATCGAGCATGCGCGCAATTTCGGCGAGCATAACGCGGTGATGACCGGGCTGCGCGCCGCCAGCGGGCGCTACGTGATCACCATGGATGACGATCTGCAGAACCCGCCCGAGGAAGTGCTGAATTTATATAACCATGCCCGGCTCGGCGGCTGGGATGTGGTCTATACGCGCTACGCGGTGAAGCAGCATGCGCCCTGGCGGAATCTGGGCAGCCGCTTCGCCAATCGGGTGGCGGACTGGCTGCTCGACAAACCGCGCGGGCTGTATCTTTCGTCCTTCCGCTGCATGTCGGCGATGGTGGTGGAGGCGATCACCCGCTACACCGGGCCCTATCCTTACGTCGACGGGCTGATCATGCAGTGCACTCAGCGCATCGAGAGCATCGAGGTGCGCCACCTCGCGCGCATCGAGGGGCGTTCGAACTACAATCTCACTCGGCTGGTACGGCTTTGGCTGAACCTGGCGACCAGCTTCTCGCTCGCGCCACTGCGCATCGCGATCTATGCCGGCGGGCTGATGGCGCTGCTGGGGATGATTGGGGCTGCGGCGACGATCGCCGAGGCGCTGACCAGCGATGCCACCCCCTCGGGCTGGGCCTCGACCATGACGGTGATTCTGCTTCTGTCTGGGGTGCAGTCGATGATCTTGGGGGTGCTGGGCGAGTATGTCGGGCGCACCTTCCTGACCTCCAACGGCAAGCCGCAGGCGAGCGTGCGCTGCACCGAGCGTGGCGGCGTGATGCAGCCGAGTGGCCTCGAGAGCGGAACACACTGATGCAGTGGGTGGCTCTGTTCGGCGCGATCGTGATCACGATGTTTGCTCAGGCGTTGCTGAAATCCGGCGCCGGGGCAGAGGATTTCGCGGCACAGTTGCTGCGACCCTCGACCATCTTCGGCCTCGGGCTGTATGGCGCGGCAGCACTGCTCTACATCATCGCGCTGCGCCGGGTGCCGCTGTCGGTGGCGCTGCCCTGCACGGCGGTGTCATATATCGCCGCGGTGCTGGTGGGGCATTTCCATTTCGGTGAGCCGCTGGGGATGATGCATATCGCGGCTGTCGGGCTGATCGGCGCCGGCGTTGTGATGCTGGCGCTCGCGTGAGCGCGCGGCTGGGGCGCTGGGCGACGGCGGCCGCGTCGGTCGCAACAATCTGCGTGATGCTGGGCGTGGTGAGCTATTCCGTCACGCTCTATCGGCTGTTCTGCGAGGTGACCGGCGCGGGCGGCACCACGCAGCGCGTGGCCGCCAACACCGCGCAGACCACGGACCGGTTCGTGACAGTGCTGTTCGACACCAATGTGGCGCCCAACCTGCCCTGGCGCTTTCGGCCGTTGCAGCGCTCGGTGCGGGTGCGGTTGGGCGAGGAGACGCCGGCGTTTTTCGAGGCGGAGAATCTGTCGGACGAAGCGATCGTCGGCCGCGCCACATTCAACGTGACGCCAGAGAAGGCGGGGCTCGATTTCAAGAAGATCGAGTGTTTCTGCTTCAGCGAGGAGCGGCTGGCGCCGCATGCTGTGGTGCAGATGCCGCTGCAATTCTATGTCGATCCTGAACTGGCGAGCCGGCCAGGCACGCGCGACGTGCGCGAGATCACGCTGTCCTACACCTTCTTTCGGGCGGCCAATGCGGGCGAGGGGATGGATCTCGCACGCTTTGAAGGCAAGCCGACGCCTGCCGCGGGTGCCGCTCTGTTCGCCGAGAATTGCGCAGCCTGTCATCAGGTTGATGCGGCGAAGGTCGGGCCCGCTCTTGGCGGCGTGCTCGGACGTCCGGCCGGTGCGATGGCAAACTATCCCTACACCAAGGCGCTGGCTGCCTCGGGCCTGGTCTGGACCGCGGGCACGCTTGATCGCTGGCTTGCCGGTCCGGCGGCCTTGGTGCCAGGCACGGCGATGCCAATGGTGGTGGCGGATGCGGGAGCGCGGGCGGCGATCATCGCCTATCTCGAGCAGATCCCTCCGCCGGCCCAGCAGGCGGCTGCGGGGTCGGGGCAGGGCGGCAGCTGAGCAGGGCGGTTTCCAAGCGTTACATCCTTGTGTCTTGTGATGGCGCCCGTGCATGCCTAGCTTCCTACGCATGACACAGCGTGAACCGCCGATCATCGACATGATGCCGGATGGCAGCTTCGCCCAGGCGCGGCCGACGCCGCGTGGGTTTTCCTTCCAGCTGAACGGGCTTGCGGCACTTGGCGTCGCGGCGGCGTTTACCATCGCACTGGTGGTGTTCTTCGTGTGGCTGCTGATGTGGCTGGTGCCGATCGTCGCCGGCGTGGCACTTTTGGGCTACGGGGCGCGGCGGCTGCGGCGGTGGTGGATTGGTAAGTCTGCTGCGCCGCCGAGTGTGCACGGGGTTTGGAACCAGGGGCGGCGTTAAGCTTCCTTGAAGATGAAAAACGCGCCCAACGCGATGAAACCTGCGCCGATGGCGTAGTTCCAGCTCAGCGGCTGTTTCAGCACGAGAACGGAGAAAGCGGCGAACACGTGAGGGTGATCACCTCCTGGATCGTCTTCAACTGTGCGACGGAATAGACGCTGCTGCCGAGCCGGTTTGCCGGCACTGCCAGGCAATATTCGAACAGCGCGATGCCCCAGCTGGCCAGAATCACCACCACGAGCGGCTGTTCCTTGAAGCGCAGATGCCCGTACCAGGCGAATGTCATGAAAACATTCGATGCCATCAGCATCAAAATTGGCGCCCAGCTATTTTCCGCCACTGACACCATCGCCATTGTCCAAAAGGTTTTTACTTCTTTTTCCGAAAAAGAAGTGCTTGCTCTCTTACGCCGCTTGACTGGACGTGGTCATGCCAGCCGCTTCGGCGATCAGCGCATAGGACCGCCGCCGCGCCCGCGGATCGTGCGCCGCGGTGAGGATGGCGATCTCGTCGATCCCCATCAGGGCGGCCAACTGGTTCAGCTTGGCCACAACTGACGGCGCGGTGCCGAAGATTGCGCGGCCGCGGATGCGGGCGATCTGGGCGCGTTCCAGGTCCGACAATGGCCAGGCGGCGGCTTCCGCGGGGCTGGGCAGCGGGGCGTAGCGGCCGGTGTCACGCCAGAGGCGGGCGAGCAGGCGGGACGAGACGAGGGTGTCGGCTTCCTCCTCGGTGCGGGCTGCCAGCGCCCAGACTGTGAGCGCGGCGTGCGGGGTCGGCCACGCCTCGGACGGGCGATAGCCGCGGCGGTAGATATCGAAGGCGTGCTCCATTCCAGCGCCATCGGTGATGAAATGGGCGAAGCAGAAGGGCAGGCCGAAATGGGCGGCGACCTGGGCGCCATAGTCAGAGCTGCCGAGAATCCACATCTGCGGTGCGGAGCTCCCGGCGGGCTGGGCACGGATGTCGCGGAACGGGTGGCCTTCAACCAGGCGCTCGCCCTGCAGCCAGTGTGCGAGGTCGCGCACCATGGCGGGAAAATGGTCCGATGCGGTGGCGGCCTGGGGGTTCAGAGCGAAGGCGGTGCGTCCGTCCGAGCCGGGGGCGCGGCCGAGGCCGAGATCAATGCGGCCGGGGGC
>CAIVDX010000524.1 GCA_903904805.1 uncultured Rhodospirillales bacterium | reverse complement strand
TCCGATCTCTGCGGCATCGCGCTCGGCTCCTGGTGTGCCTATTACGAGCTGGGCTTGGGCGGCTTCTTGTTCTGGGACCCGGTGGAGTACGCGTCGCTGATGCCGTGGCTCACCGGCACCGCGCTGGTTCATTCCGCCATCGTGGTGGAGAAGCGCGAAGCGCTGAAGGTCTGGACCGTGCTGCTGGCGATCGGCACCTTCGCCTTCTCGCTCTCGGGAACCTTCATGGTGCGCTCTGGCATCTTGAACTCGGTGCACAGCTTCGCAAACGATCCCGCCCGCGGCGTGTTCATCCTCGGCCTGCTCGCCTTGGTGATCGGATCGAGCCTGGTGCTGTTCGCGCTGCGGGCACGCCACCTGGCCTCGGGCGGGGTGTTCGCGCCGATCTCGCGCGAGGGCGCGCTTGTCCTGAACAATATTCTGCTTTGCAGCATCTGCACCGTTGTCGTCACCGGCACGATGTATCCGCTGTTTGCCGAGCTGGTGTTCGGCGCGAAACTCTCCGTCGGCGCGCCATTCTTCAACGCCACCGTGCTGCCGCTGGTGATCCCGCTGGGCGCGGCGATGTCGATCGGCCCTGTGCTGTCCTGGAAACGTGCCAACCTTGGCGCGGCCCTCATGCGACTCTGGTATGCCGCCCTCGTCGCGCTGTGCGTCGGGCTGTTCTCCGCCTGGGGCTGGGGCGCGCTGCCCGCGCTGGCATTCGGCGGCAGCGCCTGGCTGATCGCCGGCGCCGCCGCTGAGCTGATCGAGCGCACGCAGCTCTTCCATGGCCCGCTGGCAAACTTCCGGTCCCGCGCCGGCGGTCTGCGCCGCGCCGCCCTTGGCACCGCGCTCGCCCACGCCGGCCTGGGCGTGACCATCGCCGGCATCGCCGGCATGTCGCTCTCCTCCAACGTCATCACCGCGCTGAAGGTCGGCCAGACCGCGCATCTCGCCGGCTATGACTGGACCCTCGTCTCGCTGGTCGATGCCCCCGGCCCGAACTTCGAATCGCGCGTGGCCACCATCTCGCTGTCGGCCGACAACCAGCCGATCGCGATCCTCGCACCTGAACGCCATTTCTTTCCGTTGCAGAATCAGACCGTCAGCGATGTCGCCATCCGCACCAACGGATTCCGCGATCTCTATGCCGTGCTCGGTGAGGAGCGCGACGGCGCCGCCGTGCTGCGGCTGCACTACAATCCGCTCGCGCCGTGGATCTGGCTCGGCGCGCTGATCATGGCGGCCGGCGGCGCGCTCTCCCTCTCCGACCGACGCCTGCGCCTCGGTGCCCCCGCGCCCCGCCGCGCCCCCTCCGCCGCAATGGCCGCGGAATGAATCGGCGCACGCTTCTGGTCTCGCTGCCGCTGCTGGGGGCAGGCCTGGCGGGCGCGGCTTTCTGGACGGCGCTGAGCCGAATGCAGAAGGGCACCTTCGACCCGCATGCGCTGCCCTCACCGCTGGTCGGCAAGCCCCTGCCGGACTTCAGTCTGCCCGGCCAATCCCCCGCCCAATTCGGCTTCTCCAGCGACGACGTGCGCAAACAGAACGGCCCGGTGCTGATCAATTTCTTCGCCAGCTGGTGCGTCCCCTGCGTGCTCGAACACGACGAACTGATGAAACTTGCCGCCGGCAACACACAGATCTGGGGCGTGGCCTACAAGGACACCACGGCGAAAGCCGAAGCCTTCATCGAGGAACATGGCAACCCCTATGCCCGCCTCGCCGCCGACCGTACCGGCCGCACCGCCATCGATTTCGGCCTCTACGGCGTGCCGGAATCCTACCTGATCGACCGCCAGGGCATCGTCCGCTGGCGCTGGGCCGGCCCGATCACCAAGGGCATCGCCGCCGACACACTCGCGCCCCTGCTGAAACAATTCGCATGATCCGCCTCGCGATCATTCTGGCCATGCTCGCCAGCCCCGCGCTCGCCATCAGCGACCCCAACGAGGCACTGCCCAACCCCGCCCAGGAAGCGCGCGCCGTGCAGGTCGGCAGCCAGCTGCGCTGCCTGGTCTGCCAGAACGAATCCATCGAGGATTCCGGCGCAGACCTGGCGAAAGACCTGCGCGGCATCGTCCGCCAACGCATCGCCGCCGGCGACAATGATGACCAGGTCGTCGCCTGGATGACCTCCCGCTACGGCGACTTCGTCCGACTCAAACCACCCTTCAACCCCACCACCGCCATCCTCTGGGCCAGCCCCATCCTCGGCCTCCTCGCCGCCGCGCTGCTGCTCCTCCGCCGCAGCCGACCCGCCGCACCCACGCCCCTGAGCCCCCAGGAACAACAGGAGCTCGACCGGCTGATGCGAGAGGGGGGGTAGGGTTGGAAGGAATGTTTGAAGCAACGCCAGGGCGCTGCCCTGGACCCCATTGGCGCCTCGTCCTGCGCAGCAGGCTCTTGCCGCACGCCCCCATGGAGTCCAGGGGCAACGCCCCTGGCCTTCCTTCAAAGCGCCTACCCCAATGCTGACCCCCTCTCAAATCACCTGGTCGGCCCTGCTGCTCCTGTCGATCGCGGCGAGTGTGCCGTTGGCGTGGGTGGTGTGGGCGCGCGGCGGGGTGCGGGGCCGGCGGGATGTCGCGGTTGGCCTGCATCGCGCGCAGCTGGAGGAGCTGGATCGCGATCTGGCCATGGGGCGGATCGGTCCGGCCGAGCATGGGCAGGCGCGGCTGGAGGTGCAGCGGCGGATGTTGGCCGCGGCCGGTGAGGCGGATGCGCCGGTGGCCGAGCGCGGCGGCCGCTGGGTGGTGTTGGCCGCGGTGCTGATCGCGCCGGTGGCGGCGCTGGGGCTGTATCTGATCAACGGCCAGCCGGCGCTGCCCTCGGCACCCTTCGCCCATCGCGCGGACGTCGAGGCGGCGGAGACCGATCGGCTGATCGCCACCCTGCGCCAGCGCCTGGCCGGGATGGACGCGCGCTCCGAGCAGGCGCGGCAGGGCTATGTGCTGTTGGGCAACATCGAGGCCTCGCGCGGCAATTATGCGCAGGCGGCGGCGGCCTGGCGGGCAGCGCTGGCGGTGGCGTTCGATCCCACCATCGCGGCCGAGGCGGCGGAGTCGATCGTGCGGGCCGGCGGCGTCATCACGCCCGAGGCCGCGGATCTCTTCCGCCGGGCATTGGCGGCGGCACCGGCGGATGCGGAGTGGCGCGAGCTGGCGACGGAACGGCTGAAACAGGTAGGGGCAGCGCGATGACTGACGAAAAGAAGATCGAGCCGGTGGTCGAGCCAAAGCCGGCTCCGGACAAGCCAGCGATGCCAAAGGAAATCGGCGGCCCCAAAGGCCCCGAGCCGACGCGCTATGGCGACTGGGAGCAGAAGGGCCGCTGCACGGATTTCTGATGCGCGACCTGGTGGTCATTCACGGCGCCTGGCAGGGCGCGTGGGTGTGGGATGCGATCGCGCCGATCCTGTCAGCACGCGGCATCCGCTCCCACGCGGTTGATCTGCCCGGCAACGGCACCGACGACACAGCGCCGCAGGACGTGTCGCTCGATCTCTATGTCGATCACGTCGCCCGCGTGCTGGCCGGCCTGCCTGGCCGCGCCTGGGTGCTCGGCCACAGCGGTGGGGCGATCACCGCCCAGCAGGTGAGCGAGGCGGTGCCGCATCTGGTGGATGGCGTGGTGTGTCTCGCCGGGATCATGCTGCCCTCGGGGGTAGCCTACACGACCATCGTGCGCGCGCTCGGCCCGGCGGCGCACCCGCCCGGCGCGGGGATCGTGCCGCATCTGCTCTGGTCGCCGGACGGCCTGGTGAGCGCGGTCCCGGCCGAGGCGGCGGCGGACATCTTCCTGCAGGATGTGGAGCGCGGCGCGGCGCTGGCAGCCGGCGCTCGCCTGACCCCGCAATCCGAGCGCGGACGCGACATCGTCCCGGTGCTCACCCCGGCCCGTTGGGGGCGCACGCGCCGCATGTATATCGGCGCCAGCCAGGACCGCTCGATCCTGCCGGCCGCGCAGACCCTGATGCAGGATCTGTGTCCGGAGGTGGAGCGCTTCGAGATCGCCGCCGGCCATGTCCCGCAGGTCTCGCGCCCGGCTGAATTGGCCGCGATGCTGGATACGCTTCTGCGCTGACCCCTACTTCGCGGGCGGCAGCCTGACGCAGCGATAGATCTGTTCCGTCGGGTCGCGCTGATAGGGGCCGTTCAAGCCGGTGCCGGGGGCGGTTGGTGGCCGCGGCACGTCCGGAAAGGTCTGTTGCAGCAGCAGCCCGTGCCCGTTGAGAACGAAATGGGCGCGCTGGTTGCTGAGCGTGTTGTAGGGCAGCTTGAGGTCGAAGCTGACGGTATCCGGCGTGATCGCCGGCTTTTCCAGGAACTGATGGTCGGCAAAGCGGGTGCGGACATGGCCCGAGGCGACCTGGAACTGCGTGTCGATGGTGAGATCGACGGTGGTGACCTTGAGCGGCTCCGTGCAGATCAATTTCAGCACGTCCGCGTGGGCTGACCAGCTGAGCAGAGCCAGCAATGCAGGGGTGAAGACGCGGTAGATCTCGGTCTCTCCTCCGGGTGAATTCTGTCGCTTTGGCAGCCAGCCTCTGGCGCCCGCAGCTGACCGTAGGCTCCAGATCTCAGCAGACAGCATCCCGCCGATGCAGCTTGTGCGAGCGCAGTGCTTCGGATCGCGGTTCAGGGGCTATTGTCGACCGTCACGCTGAATGTTGCGGAGGTGCTGGTATTGCAGAAGCTGGTGACCGAGGAGGGGGTGGCCAAGCTAGCACCTGTAAAGGTGATCGTGCCGACTCCCTGGGTAGTCACCGTCCCGGGATTGGTAGCTGCGGTATAGCGGACATAGGTCAAAGAATTGGATAAGGCTGTGTGAGTGCCATTGAAGGCATTCGTCGGGCTCGATGGAACGCCGGCCACAACCACACTTGTCACCGTGCTTCCTGTGGCGAGGGCAGGGCTGAACTGCACTTCGACATAGTTGAAACTACTGTCCCATGCGACATTTGTGATGTTGCTGGCGGCGAAATTGCCATAGACATAATAGCTATACGTCGTCCCGCCAGTATAGGTATAATTGAGAACGCCCGGATTGCCAGCGGTGATCGTCCACGTGCCCAACTGCTTAGGCGGATCGGCGCTGTTGCTCGGGCCTCCCTTGTAATCATAGAAATTGCCACCGGAAGCGAGTGTCCCGACGATGGAATCATTGTCGTTCGTGCTCGGAGAATGAACCCACGCCATCGTCCCCGAGTTGGGACAGCCACCGCCAGCGGTGTTTGTGCAGGTCTGCGGCGACCCTAGGCTGTTGGCATTCAACGCTGCGAAGATCTGAGCATCACTGAGGGCATTGGTCGTCGTGCATGCCGCCCACGCGGAGCCTGAGACAGCGAAAAATGCAGCCGTGGTGATTGCAATGCGGTTCATGGGCCCCGCCTCCGTTGTCACAGCGAGGGCCTTTCTTAACGCAGGTTAAGTTTTTACTCCATAGAGTGGCGGGCGCGAAATCGCTGCCATGGCAGACATTTTGTCGGCCAAGCAGCGAGTCACGGCACCGGGCGGGCCGTTGCTCGATCCTGATCCGAACAGGCTTGGCTTACAGCCGTAACGCGTCAGACACAGCCTGAGATGGCGGTGCCATTGCCTTCCCGCTTGGCAGTGAAAAGCGCCGCATGGACGCCCGCGGCATCGTCGCAGAAATACAGTGTCCCGCTGCTCACCGCTACCATGAACGGCCCCACGTTTTCGCTGCCGTAGGTATAGCTGATCGTGTCGTGGCTCGTGCTGACACCGACCGTGCTGTTGGCGTTGATGCTGTAGGTGCCAATGGTCTTGGTGGGGTCCAACGGGTCCAACGGCCCCTTCTTATAGTCCTGGATCGTTCCCGAGGTTTGATGGAACTCCTGGTTGTCCCAGGCGCCGGCTGAGCCGACGCAAACCATGTAGCCCTTCACCTCGGTGGCCATGCCGGTGCCGGTCAGCACGGCAGTGCCACCGCAGGTCGGCACCGCGGCAAAAGCCGATCCGCTGCCCAGGGTCAACGCCAGGGCGATCGCCAAAGACACTTCCTTCATGGTGAGAGACCTCATAGTTTTCAGTTCAATCTTCTTATTTTATAGCCCTCCGGCCGCCGTTATGCAAGAAAAATTGTGGTTATACTCATTTTTTAGATTGCCGAGACGACGAAATGACGTCGCCTCACGCTTTCGAACCGCTCACACTCTGCTGATTCAGAAGAGGATCCTGCCCGCCCCGGGACTCGAACCCGGATGCCTTGCGGCTGCGGATTTTAAGTCCGCTGCGTCTACCATTCCGCCATGCCCCCAAGCCAGTTGCTGCAATGGTTTCCCAAATCCCTCGGGTGAGGGCTTGCCTAAAAACGTGCC
>CAIVDX010000523.1 GCA_903904805.1 uncultured Rhodospirillales bacterium | reverse complement strand
TTGTCGCGGAAGAACTCGCCCATCGCGCAGCCGGTATAGGGTGCCAGGAACTGCATCGGCGCCGGGTCGGACGCGGTGGCGGCGACCACGATGGAGTATTCCATCGCGCCGCGCTCTTCCAGCGTACGCACCAGCTGCGCCACGGTGGAGCGCTTCTGGCCCACCGCGACATAGATGCAGAACATCTTCTTCTTGTCGTCATCACCAGCGTTGATGGTCTTCTGGTTGATGATGGTGTCGAGAATGACGGCCGTCTTGCCGGTCTGGCGATCACCGATGATCAGCTCACGCTGGCCACGGCCCACCGGGATCAGCGCATCGATCGCCTTCAGGCCGGTCTGCATCGGCTCATGCACCGACTGCCGCGGAATGATGCCAGGCGCCTTCACCTCGACGCGGGTGCGAACCACGTCCACCAGCGGGCCCTTGCCGTCGATCGGGTTGCCCAGCGCATCGACCACACGGCCGAGCAGGCCGCGGCCCACCGGAACGTCGACGATGGAGCCGGTGCGGCTGACGGTGTCGCCCTCACGGATCTGACGGTCGTCGCCGAAGATCACGATGCCGACATTGTCGGTCTCGAGGTTCAGCGCCATGCCGCGCAGGCCGGCACCGGGGAAGCTGACCAGCTCGCCGGCCATCACATTCTCAAGGCCGAACACGCGGGCGATGCCGTCACCCACCGACAGCACCTGGCCGGTCTCGGCGACGTTTGCGTCGCTGTCGAAGCTGGCGATCTGCTTCTTCAGGATCTCGGAGATCTCGGCGGGGCGGATTTCCATCACGCGGCTCCCTTCAAGGCGAACTGCAGACGCTGCAGACGGGATTTCAAACTGGTGTCGTAAAGTCTCGCGCCAATGCGCAGAACCATGCCACCGAGCAGGCTCGGGTCGCGCAGTTCATTCAGGTTCACATTGCCGTAGCCGGCCTCGATCAGACGGGCACGCAGCTGCTCGCGCTGCACATCGGTCATGCCGTGGGCCGTGGTGACGATCGCGGTGATCTGGCCGCGCTTGGCGGCGACCAGGGCGGCAAAGGCCACCACGATCTCGGGCAGCGCGCGCAGACGCCGGTTGTTGGCGATCACGCCAACAAAATCATGCACGATCTTGCCAAAACTATAGGAATCGAGCACCGCGAAGGCGGTCAGCCGGGCAACCTTCACATCATAAAGCGGGCTGCCCAGCAGACGCTGGAAATCCACGCTCTCGTTGATCAGCTGCCCGAGATTGCTCATCTCGAAAACGGTCTGGTCGAGCTGCTTCTGCTCGTCCGCGAGGGCATACAAGGCCCGAGCATAACGCCCGGCCAGCCCTCCTGTAGCACCCGAGCTTCCGGTGTCAGCCACGTCGGTCCGATCCATTCAGAAACCGGCCCCATGCCGGCGCGGCGAGCCTCTAGCATGGGGGGTTACAGGGCGCAACACGGAGCAGTGAAGGATGAGGCAAGGCCGTTCTTTTTTGAAAAAAAGCACCAAAAAACTTTTGGAAATGAGGTCTTTGTGGGGTGCCGGGATAGGCGCCGGCCCAGCTACGGCTTCGATACCACGGGGCGTGACGCCACGTAGGCGGCGATCGCGACCATATCGTCCAGATCGATCCCCGCCACCACCGGCGCCATCAGCGCCGACCATTCTCCTGCCCGCGCGCCGCCCTTCAGATCATAAAGCTGCCGCACCAGATACATCGCCGAGCGCCCGGCGATCGGCGGCACGCTCGCATCGCCAAGCAGCTGCCCGCCCAGCCCCTGCCCGTGGCATGTCGCGCACGCCATCGACTTGCCGCCACCGGTCGTCACGATGTCCTCGCCCTTGGCGATGCTGCCCTTGGGCACATAGGCCACGAAGGTGGCGCGCGGATCATGCAGCTTCACCCGCTCGGCATCCTCGGGAATCTCGATCACCCGCTGGCCGATCGGTTCAGTGCCACCAGCCGCCGCCGCCACCCGCACCGAGCCGAAGGTCAGCTCGGTCACCGGCACCGTGTCGGTCTCCACCACCCGCACCGTGGTGGTGTAGGGCAACGCCGCGAAATACGCCGCTGCCGCCTCGGCATCCGCCTGCGCGACATGGCTTGCGGTCGAG
>CAIVDX010000522.1 GCA_903904805.1 uncultured Rhodospirillales bacterium | reverse complement strand
GGAACATGCCGTCGGCGTCGTAGATGAACGCCACACCGCCGGTGAAACCGGCGCCGAAATTGTCACCCACCGGTCCAAGCACGGCGACGGTGCCGCCGGTCATGTATTCGCAGCCATTCGAGCCGCAGCCCTCCACCACCGCGGTGGCGCCGGAGTTGCGCACCGCGAAACGCTCGCCCGCCTGGCCCGCCGCGAAGAGATGGCCTGCGGTGGCGCCATACATGCAGGTGTTGCCGATGATGGTGTTCGCCTGGCTGAGCAGCGACGATGACGGCGCCGTGCGCACTACGATGGTCGCCCCCGACAGACCTTTGCCGACATAGTCGTTGGAATCGCCGAGCACCTCCAGCTTCAGGCCCTGCACGCCGAATGCGCCCAGCGACTGACCGGCCGAGCCCTGCAATCGCACCGTGATGTGGCCGGGCTGCAGCCCCTTCATCCCGTATTTGCGCACGATCTTGGATGACAGCTTGGTGCCGATCGCGCGGTCGGTGTTGCGGATGTTATATTGCAGCTGCATCTTTTCGCCGCGCTCGAACAGCGCCGCGGCGTCGATGATCATCTGCGCATCCAGCGTCTCCGGCACCTCATTGCGCCCGACCTGGGTGCAATAGCGCGCGAACTCGCCCGGATCGGCCTGCGCCAGCAGCGGGTTCAGGTCGAGATCATCGAGCATTTCGGAGCCGCGGCTGACCTGATGCAGCATATCGGTGCGGCCGATCACGTCCTCCAGCTTGCGCACGCCGAGCGAGGCGAGAATGCCGCGCACTTCCTCGGCGATGAAGCTGAACAGGTTGATCACCTTCTCAGGGCTGCCCTCGAACTTCTTGCGCAGCGCTTCGTCCTGCGTGCAAACGCCAACGGGGCAGGTGTTGGAGTGGCACTGGCGCACCATGATGCAGCCCATCGCCACCAGCGAGGCAGTGCCGATGCCGAACTCCTCGGCGCCCAGCATCGCCGCGATCACCACGTCGCGACCGGTCTTGATGCCGCCATCGGTGCGCAGCCGGATGCGATGACGCAACCGGTTGAGCATCAGCACCTGGTGCGTCTCGGCCAGACCCATCTCCCAGGGCATGCCGGCATATTTCACCGAGGTCTGCGGGCTGGCGCCGGTGCCGCCGACATGGCCGGAGACCAGGATCGCATCGGCCTTCGCCTTCGCCACACCGGCGGCGATGGTGCCGATGCCGCTGCGCGAGACGAGCTTTACGCAGACCATCGCATCGGGATTGATCTGCTTGAGATCGTAGATCAATTGGGCGAGATCCTCGATCGAGTAGATGTCGTGATGCGGCGGCGGGCTGATCAGTGTGACACCGGGCGTGGAATGGCGCAGCCGGGCGATCAGGCCGGTCACCTTGAAGCCGGGTAGCTGCCCGCCTTCGCCGGGTTTGGCACCCTGGGCCACCTTGATCTCGATCTCGCGACAGGCATTGAGATATTCAGCCGTCACGCCAAAGCGGCCTGAAGCGATCTGCTTGATCGCCGAGGAGGCGTTGTCGCCATTGGCGCGCGGGCGGGCGCGCGCCGGGTCCTCGCCGCCTTCGCCAGAGTCGGAGCGCGCGCCGATGCGGTTCATCGCGATCGACAAGGTCTCATGCGCCTCGGGGCTAAGCGCGCCGAGCGAAATGCCAGGCGCAATCAGACGCTTGCGAATTTCGGTGATGCTCTCGACCTCCTCGACGGGGATCGAGTTGCGGCCCTCGGTGCGGAAATCCAACAGATCGCGCAGCGCGATCGGGCTGGCACGGCGCACCGCGTCGGCATAGCGCTTGTAGGTGGCATAGCTGCCGGTTTCCACCGCAGATTGCAGCGTGTGGATCAGGTTCGCCTCGAAGGCATGCGCCTCGCCGCGGCGACGAAGCTTGTAGAGGCCGCCGACAGGAAGCGTGAGCACATCGCTGCCCCAGGCGCGCTCATGCAACTCCAGCACCTTGCGGGCGATGCCGGTCAGGCCGATGCCGGAGATGCGCGACTGCATGCCGGGGAAAAACTCGCCGACCAGTGCGCGTGAAAGGCCGATCGCCTCGAAATTATAGCCGCCGCGATAGGACGAGACGATGGAAATGCCCATCTTCGCCATGATCTTCAGCAGGCCCTTGTCGACGGCCTTCTTGTAGCGCTGCACGGCATCTTTCAGCGACAGGTCACCGAACAGGCCACGTGACTGGCGATCAGCGATCGATTCCTGCGTGAGATAGGCGTTCACCGTGGTGGCACCTACGCCGATCAGCACGGCGAAATAATGCACATCCAGACATTCCGCGCTGCGCACGTTCAGGCTGGTGAAGGTGCGCAACGAGCTGCGCACCAGATGTGTGTGCACCGCGCCGGTGGCGAGGATCATCGGGATCGGCGAGCGGTCCTCGTTGTCGGCCTCGTCGGTCAGGATCACGTGCGTGCAGCCCGCGCGCACGCCCATCTCGGCCTCACGGCGGATGCGTTCCAGCGCGGTGCGCAGGCCGGCCTCGCCGTCAGCGGCGGGGAAGGTGCAATCCACCTCGCAGGCGGAGCTGCCCATCTGCGCGCGCATCGCCAGGAACTCGGCATTCGACAGAACCGGGCTTTCCAGCTGCAACAGGTCGCACTGGCTGGCATCCTCGTCGAGCACATTGCCCAGATTGCCCAGCCGCGTCTTCAGCGACATCACGCGCGTCTCGCGCAGGCTGTCAATCGGCGGGTTGGTCACCTGGCTGAAGGCCTGGCGGAAATAGTGATGCAGGCCGCGATATTGCTCGGACAGCACGGCGATCGGCGTGTCGTCGCCCATGCTGCCGGTGGCCTCGGCGGCATCCTCCACCATCGGATGCAGGATCATTTCCAGATCCTCCAGCGTGCAGCCGACGGAAAGCTGACGCCGCCGCAGCATTTCGCCGGTATAGCGGACCGGCTCCGGCGCATCGGTCTTGACGATGTTGTCGATGTGGGTGATCCGCCGCATCCACTCGCCAAATGGCTGGCGAGCGGCCAGCATGTCGCGGATTTCCTCATCGCCATAGAAGCGGCCGGCTTGCAGATCCACGCCAATGGTCTGGCCTGGGCCAACACGGCCCTTCTCGACGATGTCGGCCTCGTCCAGCTTCACCATGCCGGTCTCGGAGCCTACGATCAGCATGCCGTTGGCGGTGATGGTGTAGCGCAGCGGGCGCAGGCCGTTGCGATCCAGGCCCGCGATCAACCAGTTGCCATCGGTTGCCGCGATCGCGGCCGGGCCATCCCACGGCTCCATCACTGCGTTGCAATAGGCGAACATATCGCGGTGCGCATCGGGCATCGTGGAGTCCGCACCCAGGCTCGCCGGGATCATCAGCGCCTTGGCCATCGGCGCGTCGCGCCCGGCGCGCACCAGCAACTCGAACACATTGTCGAGCGAGGCTGTGTCAGACCCGCCGGCCTGCACAATTGGCTTGATGGACTCAAGATGTGCAGCAAGATCGCCCGACGCGAGGCGGGTCTCGTGGCTGCGCATCCAGTTCACGTTGCCGGCCAGCGTGTTGATCTCGCCGTTATGCGCCAGCATGCGGAATGGCTGTGCGAGCTTCCAGGTCGGGAAGGTGTTGGTCGAATAGCGCTGGTGATAGATGGCGAAGCGGCTGACAAAGCGGGGGTCGAGAAGATCGGGATAGAAGTCGGTCAGGCTCGCGGCCAGAAACATGCCCTTGTAGATGATCGAGCGGCAGGACAGCGAGCAGATATACAGCACCGGTATCTGCGCCTCGATCGCCGCCTTTTCGATGCGCCGGCGGATCACGAACAGGTCGCGCTCGAACTGCGCCTCGGGCACGCCGCGCCCATTGCGGATCATGATCTGTTCGATTTCCGGCCGCGTCGCATTGGCCTTTTCGCCGATGCAGCTGACATCGATCGGCACCTGGCGCCAGCCATAGATGCTGTAGCCGAATGCCAGGATCTCGGTCTCGACGATCTGGCGGCAGCGCTCCTGCGCGTCCAGTTCGGTCTTTGGCAGGAACACCATGCCCACCGCGATCGGTCCGGGCGAGAGACGCTCACCACCGCGCTCCACCGCGTCGGCGAAGAAGTCCTGAGGAATTTCCACATGAATGCCCGCACCGTCGCCGGTCTTGCCATCGGCATCCACCGCGCCGCGATGCCAGACTGCCTTCAGCGCGTCGATGCCCGCCTGCACCACATCGCGCCGTGGCGTGCCGTCGATGGACGCGACGAGACCTACCCCGCAGGCATCATGTTCCTGCGAAAAATCGTAGGTGTCCTTCAACCGCTCGACGTTCGCATCCCACTCGGCCACAAAATCGGTCATCGGCATTCTCCAGGTCTCGCCCCGCGAGGCTGAGATCGTCGGTTTTGTACGCACCAAAATTCCAAAAGCTGTTTGGTTCTTTCGGTCAAGAAAGAACGAAACGACCATTGTTAGTTTTTCATTCCGCGGCGACCGCGGTGGCTCCTACGCTCATGGCCTTGTGCATCGCCGCGGCTGCGTCGCGACCGTCGCGGATGGCCCAAACCACCAGCGAGGCGCCGCGGACGATATCGCCCGCGGCGTAGACACCGGGCAGCTCGGTTTCGAAGGTGTGATGATCCACCTTCATCGTTCCCCAGCGGCTGACACGCAGCGCGCTCTCGCCCCAGAGCTTCGGCAGGTCTTCAGGGTCGAAGCCGAGGGCCTTGATGACGATATCGGCGTCGATGTCGAAATGGCTGCCCGGCACCGGCTCGACCGACTGGCGCCCCGTGGCGTCCTGCATGCCCAGCCGCATTTTCACGGTGCGCACGGCGGTGACCGCCTTGTCACCGCGGAAGGCCTCGGGTGCCGACAGCCAGATGAATTCCACGCCTTCTTCTTCAGCGTTCTTCACCTCGCGCATCGAGCCGGGCATGTTCGCCTTGTCGCGCCGATACAGGCACTTCACCGAGGTCGCGCCCTGGCGCACGGCCGTGCGCACGCAATCCATCGCGGTGTCGCCACCGCCGATCACCACCACTTTCTTGCCGGCCGCATTCAACTCGCCGGACGCGAAGGCCGCCACCGTGTCGCCAAGACCGGTGCGGTTGGCGGCGGTCAGGAAGTCGAGCGCGGGGATGATACCCGCCAGGCCTGCGCCGGGGCCGCCGAGGTCACGCGATTTGTAGACGCCGGTGGCGATCAGGATCGTGGTGTGCTTCTCGCGCAGGTCAGCGAATGAGATGTCGCGCCCGATTTCCACGCCCATGTGGAACACAATGCCGGCCTCTTCGAGCAGCTTCCAGCGGCGCAGAACAATGTCCTTCTCCAACTTGAAGCCAGGGATGCCGTAGATCAGCAGCCCGCCGACGCGGTCATACCGGTCATAGACATGCACCTGATAGCCGAGCGCGCGCAGCTGTTCGGCAGCCGCCAGGCCACCCGGGCCCGCGCCGATGATGCCCACTGATTGGGCACGCTCGCGCTTGGGTTTGCGCGGCTTCACCCAGCCCTTGTCGAAGGCGGTGTCGGTCACGAAGCGCTCGACGGCGCCGATGGTGACCGAGTTGAAGCCCTTCTCAATGACGCAATTGCCCTCGCACAGACGATCCTGCGGGCAGATACGGCCGCAAATCTCGGGGAAATTGTTGGTGGCGCTGCTGACTTCGTAGGCCTCCTCGAGGCGGCCCTCCGCGGTCAGCTTCAGCCAATCGGGAATATTGTTGTGCAGTGGGCAATGGATCGAGCAGAAAGGCACGCCGCACTGGCTGCAGCGGCTGGCCTGGAGCTCGGCGGCCTTGATCGAGAAATCCTCATAGATCTCATCGAAATCGACGGCGCGTTCGGTGACGGCGCGCTTGTCCGGGGCGTGCTGTGGCACGGAGACGAATTTCAGCATGCGCTCAGGCATCGTGGCACCCTCCAGACGTGCGGGGAGGTGTTTGACCATGCCCCCGGCAACGATTCATGCCGGCAGGGGTGAGCCCGGCCGGTATCTTGCATGCCTCATAGCGTGTCTTTTTGGATAAGGCGAGTCGGAAATCGCTTCATTGGTCAGTCATGCTGACCAAGAATGCGTCGACATGTTACAACTTGGTGGCTTAGGTCATCTGCCCCCGAATAAAAGGGGCCGGATCGGGACTATTTGCCGGTTGCCAGAACAGGCTTCTTCGCGCCGCCCGGCCGGAACCGCACCAGATACTGGGGCACCACCATCTGCACCGGGGTCGGCAGCACGCCCAGCGCGGCGAGCCCTGGCATTGCCGGGTTGCAGATATTGTCGTGCGCCAGCAGCCGCAACTGGTCGGTGGTGAAGGGCTTGCCCGGCATGCGCTCGGCGATCACCGCCTGGATGCGGGCGACCCAATCAGGGATGGTCAGCAGCGTCGGGGTGCGATGGGTGGTGGTGCGGATCCAGTCGAGCAGTTCACGGAAGCTGAACACGGCCGGGCCACCAAGCTCAAACGTGGCGCCAGCCGCATCGGGCCGGTCGATCGCCGCCAGCATCGCAGCCGCGACGTCGCCGACATAGACCGGCTGGAATTTGGTGTCGCCATGAATCACCGGCAGCACCGGCAGCCAGGCGGCCATGGTTGCGAAGCGGTTGAAGAACTGGTCCTCGGGACCGAAGACCAGCGACGGGCGCAGGATGGTCGCGGCCGGGAAGGCTGCCAACACCGCGGCCTCGCCCTCGGCCTTGCTGCGTGCATAAAGTGAATCCGAGGCGCTGGAGGCGCCAATCGCCGAGACCTGCAGCACAGTAGTCGCCCCCGCGGCGGCGGCTGCCGCGGCGATCGCGCCGGCACCCAAGGCATGGACTCGATGGAAATCGCCGGGCCGGCTCTCCGAGAGGATGCCGACGAGGTTTACCACGACCGAGGCCTCCTCCACCGCGCGGGCGATGTCGTCGGGCCGGCTGACCGGCGCGTAGAGCGGCACGATCTGCCCCACCGCGCCGAACGGCTTCAGCTGAGCTGCGGCGATCGGGTCGCGCCCGGCAATGCGCACAACATAGCCCTGCGCGGCGAGGTGGCGCACCAGATAGCGGCCAATGAAGCCGGAACCGCCAAAAAGTGTTGCGATCTTGCGCGTGGCCATGGGCGTCTTCCTCATCTCACGGGGCTGCTGCAGGGAGGTGGTGCGCCTGCTTACCGCATTTCACGCGCGGCGACACCGGCACGCAGTTTGGCGCGGGAGTTGACGGGTGATCTGGCGGGGGCTACATGCCGCGCCCTGCCGAGCCTGTGCCCAGGTGGCGGAATTGGTAGACGCGCAGGTTTCAGGTACCTGTGGCCGTAAGGTCGTGGAAGTTCGAGTCTTCTCCTGGGCACCAAACCTCGCAGGGAATAGTCTCTGCGGGGCCGCCGCGGGCGGTTCGCTTGGTGAGGCATCCAATGAGCAGCAGCAATATCCAACTACATCGCAATGATCTGCCCGCCGGCATTTCATTCGGCGCGATGGTGGCGATCGACACCGAGACGATGGGCCTGCGCCCCGAGCGCGATCGTCTGTGCCTGGTGCAGCTGTCCGCCGGTGACGGTACCGCTCATCTTGTGCAGCTGATTCCCCCCTCGCTCGGCGGGCAGGGCTATGAATGCCCCAATCTGCGCGCCCTGCTGCTGGATCAGAATGTGAAGAAGCTGTTCCATTTCGGCCGCTTCGACATCGCGATGATCCGCCAGCATCTGGGCATCGAGACCTCCCCGGTGATCTGCACCAAGATCGCCGCCAAGCTTGTGCGCACCTTCACTGATCGCCACGGCCTGCGTGATTTGTGCCGCGAATTGTTGTCGGTCGAGATTTCCAAGCAACAGCAGAGCTCTGATTGGGGCAGCCCTGATCTGACCCCCGAACAACTGGCCTACGCAGCGAGCGACGTTCTGCATCTGCATGCCCTCTGGGCGAAGCTGGAGGCGTTGCTGGCAAGGGAGGGTCGTCTCGCCCTCGCCGAAGCCTGTTTCAAGTTCCTCCCCGCCCGCGCCCATCTGGACCTGCTCGGCTACGAAGTCCCGGACCTCTTCAGCCACTGACCCACAGACCCCGGGTCCGGTTCCGTCGCGGCGACGGGAACAGCCTTCAAAAGTTCTTTGGTTCTTTCTTTCAAGAAAGAACAACTCTTTCCCTTTATCGGTTTTGTCATCGCTCAGTTGACCAACCCGCCTGCCGAGGCCCATACTTGGCACAGATGATGCATATTGTTACAATCACCGGTGGTCCATGAGCACCGCACTCGCAATGGCCCGTGACGCCGATCTGGCAGTCGCGCGGGAGGTGTTGGCTGCGGAAATAGCTGGACTTTCCGCATTGTCGGCGGTGCTGGACAGTCATTTTGCCGATGCGGTCGAACGTCTGGCCACGGCCGAGGGCCGCGTCGTTGTCACCGGCATGGGCAAGTCAGGCCATGTCGGTCGTAAGATCGCCGCCACGCTGGCCTCGACTGGCACTCCGTCCTTGTTCGTCCACCCCGCCGAGGCATCGCACGGCGATCTCGGCATGATCGTGGCGAACGACGTGATCCTGGCGTTGTCCAATTCAGGCGAGACGGCTGAACTGGCCGATCTGGTGGCGCATTCCCGTCGCTTCGGCATCGGCCTGATCGCCATCACGGCGCGCGCAGACTCCGCGCTTGCCACCGCGGCCGATGTCGCGCTGATCCTGCCGGACGCGCCGGAGGCCTGCCCAAACGGCCTCGCGCCGACAACCTCCACCACCATGCAACTTGCGCTGGGCGACGCGCTGGCGGTGGCGTTGCTGACCCGAAAGGGCTTCACCGCGCGCGACTTCCGGCAGTTCCATCCGGGCGGCAAGCTTGGCGCGCGGCTGCGCAAGGTTGCCGCATTGATGCATGGCGGCGAGGCGGTGCCGCTCGCGCCTGAGGCCACCAAGATGGATCGCGCTCTGATCATCATGACCGAGGCGCGCTTCGGTGTGCTGGGCGTGACGGACGGGCAGGGCCGGCTTGTCGGCGTGGTGACCGACGGCTAACTGCGCCGCGAGATGGGCCCGTTGCTGCTGACCCGCACTGTGGCCGAGGTGATGACGCGCGATCCGCGCACCATCGGCCCCGACGAACTGGCCGCCGAGGCGCTGCACCGGATGAATGCCGGCACGCGGCCGATCACCAGCCTGTTCGTCACTGACCAGACCGGCAGGCCTGTGGGCATTCTGCACATCCACGATCTGCTGCGCGCGGGTGTGGCATGACCCAGCGCCCGCCCCAAAGCCTCGGCAGTCAAAATCTGGGGGGCACGCAGGACCCGGTGCGTCCGATCCAGCCACGCCGCACACGCATGATGGACGGCGGGGGCTTTTCCCGCCGGGCGGCGCCGACTGCCGCCGCTCTGGCGCGCCGGCGCGTCGCTGTGCGCCTGGCCAAGATCATGCTGCCCGCCTGCGCCGCGATCCTGCTGGCCTCGATCGCGCTCTGGCCGGAATTGGCGCGGTTGTCCGATCAGGAGCGCGTCACATTTCGTCGGCTGTCTACCAGTTCGGTCGGCGGTGCCCGGGTGACCGATGCCCGCTATCACGGTGTGGATGAGCACGGCCGTCCCTACACGCTGACCGCGCAGACCGCCACGCAGATCAATGACGACCGGATCGACCTGGTGACGCCGGCCGGCGATGCGCTCAGCGAGAGCGGCAGCTGGATGATGCTGCGCGCGCAGCAGGGCGTGTATCAGCCGCATGGCGGCCTGCTCGATCTGTCCGGCGAGGTCGCGGTCTATCGCGATGATGGCACGGTGCTGCACAGCGATGTCGCCACCGTCGACCTCAAGCAGGGTGCAGCGGTGGCCAACGCGCAGGTGCATGCCGAAGGTCCGTTCGGCACGCTGGACGCACAGGCCTACGCAATCACCGACAAGGGCGCGGTGGTGCAGTTCACCGGCCCGGCGAAGCTCGTGCTGAATGGTGATGGATCATGATGCATGCGCGGATGGTGCCGCTTCTGGCGATTCTGCTGCTGGCCGGCGCGCCAACGCGCGCCCAGCAGCTTGATCTGTCGCATGGCGGGCCGATCGAAATTACCGCGCGCGACGGTCTGGATTGGCATCAGAACGAGCAGATGGTGATCGCGCATGGTGACGCGCGCGCCGTGCGCGGTGATGTGACAGTGCTTGCCGACCGGCTGCTCGCGCATTACCGCCACAAGGCCGGCGCGCCGACCCAGGCGGGCAGCGGCCAGGCCGCGCCGGTGCAAAAGGCGGCAGCGACTGCGGGCACGCCGGGTGCGGCCGACGAGACCGGTGGCAGCGAGATCTACCGGCTCGAGGCGATCGGCAATGTGCGCATCTACACCGCCACCGATCGCGCCACCGCCGACCACGCCATCTACGACATCGACCAGTCGGTGCTGGTGCTCACCGGCAACAATCTGCGGCTGAATACGCCGAACCAGCTGATCACCGCGCGGGATTCGCTGGAATACTGGGCCAACCGTCACATGGCGGTGGCGCGCGGTGCCGCGGTGATCACCACCGCCGATGCGCGCCAACTGTCGGCCGACACCGTGGTGGCCTATATGACCAACGATGCCGATAAGAACGGCGAGAAATCCGCTGTGAAGCCCGCGCCGACGAAGCCCGCCGCCGGCAGTACCTCCGACGAGATGGCACAGCAGAGCGGCAAGCTCGACCGCGCCGAAGCGTTCGGCAACGTGGTGATCCGCACGCCCACCCAGACGGTACGCGGCGATCGTGGCGTCTATCTGCCGCCCACCGGTCTCGCGCGGCTGGCGGGCAACGCGCATCTCACCCAAGGGGCAAATCAGGTGAACGGCGCGGATCTTGAGGTTGATCTGAACACTGGCATCTACCGCCTGCTGGCAGCCCCAGGTGAACGTGTGCAGGGGCTGGTGGTGCCCAACGACACCACCGCGCCAGGCACGCCGGTGACAGGGCCGGGCAAGCCATGATGGGAGATCGGGCATGAACGAGCATCTGCGCGTATTGGATGGCGGTGCCGGCCTGTCGGCCAAAGGTGTCGGCAAGGTCTACAAGAAGCGCCCGGTCGTGCGGAACGTCTCGATCAATGTCCGTCGCGGCGAGGCGGTGGGGCTGCTCGGTCCGAACGGGGCTGGCAAGACCACCACCTTTTACATGATTGTCGGGCTGGTGAAGCCGGACACCGGTTCGATCAGCCTTGATGGCAACGACATCACATCGTTGCCGATGTATCGCCGCGCGCGCCTGGGCATCGGCTATCTGCCACAGGAGGCGAGCGTGTTTCGCGGGCTGAACGTCGAACAGAATATCCGCGCCGCCCTCGAGGTTGCCGAGCCTGATCCGGCGCGGCGCGATATGATGCTGGACGAATTGCTTGCCGAATTCGGTATCAGCCATCTGCGTCGCACGCCGGCACTGGCGCTGTCAGGCGGCGAGCGACGCCGCGTGGAGATTGCCCGCGCGCTGGCCACCCAGCCCGGCTATATTCTGCTCGATGAGCCGCTGGCCGGCATTGACCCCATCGCCGTGGGTGAAATCCGTGACCTGGTCTCGCATTTGAAGGATCGTGGTATCGGCGTGCTGATCACCGACCATAACGTGCGCGAGACGCTGGAGATCATCGACCGCGCCTACATCCTGCATGACGGGCAGGTGCTGATGGAAGGCCGCCCGCAGGAAGTGGTGGCGCATGAGGGCGTGCGCCGCGTGTATCTGGGCGAGCGATTCAGTCTGTAAGACATTGATTTTATGGCCGCGTTGCGTTTCAAAAGGCGGCAGCACGATTCTTGCTTGCCAAAGCGGCCCCGGCGCGCTGCACTGCGGCAACAGGGGCAAGCGCCCCGTTGAATCGGACCAGAGTACCAGATTGTGATCGGCCCGCGTCTCGATCTGCGTCAATCGCAATCCTTGGTCATGACGCCGCAGCTGCGTCAGGCGATCAAGCTGCTGCAATTCTCCAACGTGGAAGTCGCCGCCTTCGTCGAGGAGGAACTGGAGCGTAACCCGCTGCTGGAACGCGACGAACGCGCCGAGCCGCCGATCGAGCGCGCGGCGGTGGACCAGTTGCGCAGCGGGGCGGACGCGCCGGACGCCACCGGGTTCGAGGACGCGCCGCAACTGCCCGACAGCGCCGATCTGGCGCGCTCCGACACGCTGATTGCCGAGCACGCGGCACCGCTGGACAACGAATACGGCGAAACCTACGACCCCGGCGGCGCCTCCGACGGCGTGGCGATGGGCAAGGGCGGGTCCGCGGATTTCGACGATGGCGGGCTGTCCATCGACGACTTCGCCGAGAGCAGCAAGACGCTGCGCGAGCACCTGAGCGAGCAGGTGCGGCTGTCGTTCTTCGACCCGCAGGAGCGCATGATCGGCGCGGCGCTGGTGGCGCTGCTGGAACCCTCGGGCCGCCTGCCGGTGGCCCCGGAGGACATCGCCCGCACGCTTGGCATCGACTTGGCCAAGGTGGAATCGGTGCGCGCGCGCATGATGCGCTTCGACCCCACCGGCATGTTTGCGCGCGACCTGCGTGAGTGCCTGATGGTGCAACTGGCCGAGCGCAACCGGCTGGACCCGGCGATGCAGGCGCTGCTGGACAACCTGGAACTGTTGGCGCGGCGCGATAACAAGCAATTGATGCAGGTCTGCGGTGTCGACTCCGCCGATCTGACGGACATGATCGCCGAGTTGAAGCGGCTGGACCCGAAGCCCGGTGCCATGTTTGACGCCGCCCCGATGCGCCCGGTGGTGCCCGACCTGCTAATGCGCGCCACCCCGGACGGCGGCTGGATATTGGAACTGAACCCGGAAACGCTGCCGCGCGTGCTGGTGAATCAGACCCTGACCGCCAAGGTACTGCCGCGCGCCGCCAAGGAGGAAAAGGTCTATCTGGCCGAGCGGTTGCAGACGGCCAACTGGCTGGTCAAATCACTCCAGCAACGAGCACAGACCATCCTGAAAGTCGCCTCCGAGATTGTGCGTCAGCAGGATGCGTTCTTTCGCCACGGCGTGGGGTTTCTTCGCCCGCTGATCTTGCGCGACATTGCCGCTGCGGTGGAACTGCATGAAAGCACGGTCAGCCGGGTCACGTCGAACAAGTATATCGCCACCCCGCGCGGTATTTTTGAATTAAAATATTTCTTTACGACAGCGATTGCCGGTACCTCAGGCGAAAGTCACAGTGCCGAAGCGGTGCGTCATCGCATCCGTGAAATGGTCGCGCGTGAAACTGCAGACGACGTGTTGTCCGACGACGCGATTGTGGCGATCCTCAAGCGGGAGGGCGTGGACATTGCACGCCGGACCGTGGCCAAATACCGGGATGCGCTGCGTATCCCAAGCTCGGTGCAGCGCAAACGGGAGAAGGCCGTGCCGGCCTAGCGTGCTTCGCTCTCCGGCCTGATGCGGGGAGGGAAGTGCCGGCAGGCGGTCCCGAACGAGAAGAACAAGGACGCCCCCTATGCAGATCACGGTTTCGGGGAAGCAAGTCGAATTGTCGGACGCTCTGCGCACGCGCGTCGGGCAGCAACTCGACATCATCACCGGCAAGTTTTTCGATCATGCGATGGAAGCGCATGTCACGTTCAGCCGGGCCCGCAGCTTCTTCACCTGTGACATCAACCTCCACGCCGGGCGCGGCCTGATGGTGCGCGGCGAGGGCGAGGCGGCGGACGCCAATGCGGCGTTCGACGACGCGGCCGAGCACATCGCCAAACGGCTGCGACGCTACCGGCGGCGCATGAGCGACCACGCCCGCGATACATTGCCACGCGAACGGCCGGAGCCGGCGCGGCAATACGTACTGCGTCAGGCCGAGGAAGAACCGCATCAGGCCGCGGGCGAGACCACGCAGGCCATGACCTACGCGACCGTGGTGGCCGAACACCCGGCCGAGATCTCGCGCCTGTCGGTCAGTGACGCAGTGATGCGGATGGATCTGGCGGATCAGCCGGTGCTGATGTTCCGCAATAGTACCAGCGGTGAGCTGAACGTGGTGTATCGCCGCAGCGACGGCCATATTGGCTGGATCGACCCCGCCGGGGCATAGCGGCGCGGCGCGCTCCGCCCCCTGTCCGGGGGCGGAGCCGCAGAGGCGTGAGGGCAGGCGGTCAGTGCAGCAGCGCGGGCAGCATTTCATGCTGGCGGATGGTGGCCACCGCGATGTTGTGGTCTTGCGCGACGGCCATCGGCGTGCCGTCGGCGGCGTGGATGGCATAGGCGGTCACGCCGTTCAGCGAGACCGGGCGCACATAGGCAATCTGCGACACGCCAAGACCTGCCAGTTGTTCGGTGGACAGGTGGCGGATGTCGAGCCAGCGTGTGGCACCGGGGGCTTGGTGGGCCGTGTTGTCATCGGACATGGCGAAGCACTCCTGCTGGGATACGGCGCCCCTCTCGGGCAGCGCCGGTCGTCCGTACGGCGAATCAGCCGGACGTTTCGGGCTTCAGATCGACCATCGGCGCGGGTGCGCCGCCGGCCTTGACGATGCGGATGGTCTTGACCCGCACTTCCGGCTGCGGCCGGGCCAGATCGATGTGCAGCAGGCCGTTATCAAGCCATGCGCCCTTCACCTCGATCCCCTCGGCCAGCACGAAGGCCCGCTGGAACTGCCGCGCGGCAATGCCGCGATGCAGGAACACGCGGCCCTGCGTGTCGTCGTTCTGGCGGCCGCGAATCACCAGTTGGTTGTCTTCCTGGGTGATTTGCAGGTCATCCATGGTAAACCCGGCCACCGCCAGCGTAATGCGCAGCCCGACCGGGCTGATCTGCTCGATATTGTAGGGCGGATAGCCGTCGGACGACGTTTTCGCAGCCCGTTCCAACATCTGCTCCAGATGGTCAAAGCCCAGAAACAGCGGGGACGTGAACAAGCGGGTCGACATGCTGCCTCCTCGTGCGAGCGAAGCCGGCCCGTGCCGGGCCGAGACGGCAGGCCCCCGAAGGCGACCCGCCAGTGGTGATTTTGGCACCCTGACGCGATGTTGCAAGCCCCCCGTGCGCAAGCCCCGTTGAACGCCGCGCGCCCGGCGGCTACATCGCGTGAATGTCCAATCAATCCGACACAAAACCCGCCGTTCCGGCTGTCGTGCCCGATGTGCCGGCCCTGCCGATCCTGATCGCCCCGCACCCGGTGCTGAAGGCCAAGGCGCGCCCCGCCGGGCCGCAGGACACCGACACCGTGCGCGACCTGATCCCGCGCATGTTCGCCACCATGTACAAGGCCCCCGGCATCGGCCTTGCCGCGCCGCAGGTGGGCGTGGGGCTGCGGGTGGTGGTGATCGACCTGATGGCCGGCAACGTCAGCACGCCGCTGACGCTGATCAACCCGGACATCATCGCCGCAGACTCCGAACTGGAGACCCGCGAGGAAGGCTGCCTGTCCTTGCCCGGCCAGTACGCCGATGTAACCCGCCCGGCGCGGGTGACGGTGCGCTACACCGATGCCAGCGGCGCCAAACGGCAGATCGAGGCGGATGGGCTGCTGTCCGCCTGCCTGCAGCATGAAATCGACCATCTGGACGGGATCTTGTTCGTCGATCACCTGTCCATCCTGAAACGCAACATCATCATGCGGCGTCTGGGCAAGGAAATGCGGCTCAAGGAGCGGTAACATGCGGCTTGCGTTCATGGGCACGCCGGAATTCTCCGTCCCGGCCCTGCACGCGCTGCACCGCGCCGGGCATGAGATTGCCGCCGTGTATTGCCAGCCGCCGCGCCCGGCGGGGCGGGGCCAATCGGTGCGCAAATGCCCGGTGCAGGTGGCCGCCGAGGCGCTGGGCCTTGCGGTGCGCACCCCCGCCCGGCTGAAGCGTGACACCGCCGAGCACGCCGCCTTTGCGGCGCTGGGGCTGGAGGCCGCCGTGGTGGTGGCCTATGGCCTGATCCTGCCCGAGACGTTGCTGGCCGCCCCGGTGCATGGGTGCCTGAACATCCATGCCAGCCTGCTGCCACGCTGGCGCGGCGCGGCGCCCATTCAGTCGGCGATTCTGGCCGGTGATGCCGAATCGGGTGTGACCATCATGCGCATGGATGCGGGGCTGGATACGGGGCCGATGCTGCTGCGCGCGGCGGTGCCCATCGGGGCGGACACCACGGCGAGCACGCTGCACGACGCGCTGTCGGAGTTGGGGGCCGAATTGGTGCTCCGGGCGCTGGCCGAAAACCCGGAACCGGTGCCGCAGCCCGAGGCGGGCGTGACCTATGCCGCCAAGCTGACGCGTGAGGACGGGCGGCTGGACTGGACCCGCGATGCGGCGGCGCTGGTGCGGCAGGTGCGCGCGCTCAATCCGTGGCCGGGCACGTTCACGCATCTGGACGGTGAGGTGCTGAAAGTGCTGGCGGCCGAACCGGCGCATGGAAGTGGTGCGCCGGGCATGGTGCTGGATGATGGACTGCTGGTGGCCACCGGGCAAGGCGCGCTGCGGCTGACACGGGTGCAGGCACCGGGGCGGGCGGCGATGGCGGCGGAGGCGTTTCTGCGCGGGCGGCGGGTTGGCTGTGGGGCAATCTTGCACTAAGGATAAACATTAAAATGTCGTTCGTCAGGATCAGCAGCCGGATGAAGCACGACGCTCTGCTTGCCAGCCCATTCTTTCAGCACATGAGCGCCGAGGAACTGGATGAGATCATCGGGTTTGCCACCGAACGGCGCATTTCCAAGGGCACGACGATTTTCACCAAGGGCGATCCTGGCACCAGCATGATGGCGGTGATGGCCGGGCGGGTGCGGGTTTCTTCCATTTCGGCCGATGGGCGCGAGGTGACTCTGAACGTGATCGGCGCAGGCGAAATATTTGGCGAAATCGCGCTGCTGGACGGCAAGCCGCGCAGCGCCGACGCGGTGACGCTGGACGACACCGTGCTGATGGTGGTGGAGCGCAAGCAGTTCCTGCCGTTCTTGCTCAAGAACGAGACCCTGATGGAGCGGATGCTGATTGTGCTCTGCGACCGGCTGCGCCGTACCAGCATGGCGCTGGAGGAACTGGCGCTGTTCGACCTGCCGGTGCGTCTGGCCCGCCTGATCACCAAGCTGGCGCGCGACTATGGCCGCCCGGTGGCAGGCGGCATGCGCATCGACATGAAATTGTCGCAGCGCGATCTGGCAACCCTGGTGGCCAGTTCGCGGGAGACGGTGAACAAGCAGTTGCGCGGCTGGCGTGAGCAGGGCGTGCTGGATCTGGTGTCCGGCTACATCGTGGTACTGAATTCAGAGGCGCTGGAGCGGCTGGTGGGGTGACCCTCTAATCCAGCTGGTACACCCGTGATGCCGTGCCGCGATACACTTGCCGCAATTCGCTGGCGCTGCACCCGGCCAGCACCTCGTCCAGAATCTCCACCCATTGCGGGTAGCGGTGGGTGAGTTCCGACACAGTCCAGTCGCTGCCGTACATCACGCGCGAGAAGCCGAACGTCTCGATCACGTGCGCCACGTAGGGCTTCACCTGATCGGCGGTCCATGCGGCATGGTCGGCCTCGGTGATCACGCCCGAGAGTTTCACCACCACGTTCGGCATGGCTGCGAGTTCGCGCATCTGGCTCCACCACGGCTCCCGCAGCCCGTAGCGGATATCGGGCTTGCCGATATGGTCCAGCACGAACTGCACGTCCGGGCAGCGGCGCACCAGTTCCAGCGCGTAGGCCATGGCAAACGACTTGATGCAGATATCGAACGGCAGGCCGTGGCGGCCGACGGTGTGCACGCCTGCGATGAAATCGGGTGTGAGGCACATGCCCGGATCGGCCTCCCCCTGAATCAGGCGGCGGATGCCGCGCAGCGTGGCGAAATGCGCCAGCGCGTGCAGGTCCTGCTCGACCGCTGCGCCCTTGTGCACCGGGGCGTGTGCGACCATGCCGCGCAGGCGGGCATCGGTGTTGGCCATCTGCTGCACGAATTCGGCCTCGCGGATGTGCAGGCCGGGGTCCACCGCCACTTCGGCGAACACGATGCCATCCACCTGCACATGCGCGCGCGCGGCGTCAAAATCCGCAAGGCCATAGCTGCGGTCGATCTGCGGCACGCCCGCCAGCCAGCCGTAGCGCAGGCGCGTGGTGTCATACAGATGCACGTGGCTGTCGATGATCGGAAAGTCAGGCATGGTGGCCTCCGGGGGCAACGAGCAGGTCGGGGGTGAGATCGGCAAGGCTGGATGCGCCGCACAGGCCCATGGTGCGGTCGATTTCGCGGCGCAGGATGTCCAGCACATGCGCCACGCCCTGCTGGCCCGCAACCGCCACACCCCATAGCTGTGGGCGGCCGATCAGACAGGCGGCAGCGCCAAGGCACAGCGCCTTCACCACATCGGCACCCCGCCGCACGCCGCCATCCATCAGCACCGGGATGCGGCCATCCACCGCGCGCAGCACGGCAGGCAGTGCGTCCAGACTCGCTGCCGCCCCGTCCAGTTGGCGGCCGCCGTGGTTGGACACCACGATGCTGTCCACGCCGCGTGCCACTGCTTCGCGGGCCTCATCGGGATGCACCAGCCCTTTCAGGATCAACGGGCCGCGCCAGATGCGCCGGACTTCGTCCACATCGGCCCAGTTCATCGACGGGTCGAGCAACTGGTTCATTCGTCCGGCCAGCGCCTTCAGGTTTTCCTGTTTGCCGGGCCGGGCGTAGTTGCCGAAGGTCAGGCGGGAGAATTCGCCGCGCATGCGCAGCAGCCATGGCAGTTTGGTGGCCATTATCGCCATGTCGGCGGCGGAAAAGCGCGGCGGGATGGCGAAGCCGTTGCGCACATCGCGTTCGCGGTTGCCCAGCAACTGGTTGTCCACCGTCAGCACCAGCGCGTCATACCCCGCCGCCTGCGCGCGTTCAGCCAGTTCACGGGTGAAGCCGCGCTCACGGTAGATGAACACCTGCATCCAGCGCGGGGCCGCCTTGGTGCCTGCCAGCTGTTCCAGCGTGCAGACCGAGCCGTGGCTGAGGCAATAGGCGGTGCCCGCGCGGGCGGCGGCGCGGGCGGCGGCGCGCTCGCCATCGGGCCAGAACAGGCCGCCCAATCCGGTGGGACCGATAATGACCGGCATGGACAGTTTCTGGCCGAGCAGCGTCAGTGACATGTCGCGTGTGGCGGCCCCGTTCAGCGGGCGCGGCAGCAGGGTGTAATCGGCAAACGCGGATTCGTTGCGCCGCAGCGTGCGCTCGTCCTCGGCGCCGCCGTCGGCGAAGTCGAATACCGGGCGCGGCAGCGCGGCGCGCGCCAGTTCGCGCATCGCCGCAATATTATGGCCGCGTTGTTGCCACCGCGAAGTCATGCACACGCCCCCGAGTTTCTTGGGCCGGATGCTACGCCGTGG